>JAIYAA010000285.1 GCA_027489295.1 Sphingomonadales bacterium
AAGGTGGGGAACACCAGATCCGCCAGCGTGAAGCCGAACCATTTCGCGTGGACCAGCTGCGGATAGGGCGGGGCGCCCGGACCCGAGGTATTGACCAGGATCATCAGGAAGATCGTCGCGCCGCGAAACACGTCGAGCGCGAGGAAGCGTGGCTTGCCGGCAAGCGCTGCGACGGTGTTGGCCTGGGTTTCGGTCATCGGGCGTCGCTTTCGGCGAGAAGGGTACGGGCGAGCGTTAGCGGTGCCGCCGGCCGCTGGCGAGGCCACATTCGGCCGTCCTTCAGCCAAGCTGCCTGCCAGTCGCGGATCGCGGCGGCGGTGGCCTTGGCGTCGAAGGGCTGGTGCGCGACGGCGGCGGCGCGCTGGGCTGCGAGGAAGCGCTGCCAGCGCGGCCAGTAATAGCCGGCATAGAGGCCCTGCCACGCGCGCGAGGCATAGTCGGAAAGGTGGCCGGTACCACCCCAGACGGTCACCACCGCCTTGGCCTGTTCGACAAACGCCGCCTTTTCGGCGGGCGTGTCGCCATAGGCCGCCGCATCGGCGAGCCAGCTGCCCAGCGTTTCCTGCTGGTTGCCGGCGAGCGCATCGATGTGCCGGGCGAGCCGCTCGGCGGCAGCGGTGGCGCGGTCGCCGGTGGCGAGATCGCCGGCCTTGTAGGCGGTGACGGCCGTCTTCAGCCGCTCGTCCAGCTGCACGCTGGCATAGTGGCGGACCAGATCGACCACGTCATAGGTGTAGAGCGGCTCGCCGCCATGCTGCGGTGCCTGGGCGAGCAGCGCCTCGATACCGGCCCGCAATGCGGCGGGATCGCCCGGCGCGGCGGGATAGTCTGCGCCGTCGAGGCTGGGCATCTTGAACAGCAGATAGCCGCCGGCCTGTTCGTGCCACCAGCGCGGGGTCCAGTAACGGGTGGTGTAGGCGCCGGCGATCGCCTTGTCCCAGGCGGCGACCAGCGCGGGCGAGGTCTTGCCGTAGCGCGCGCGGGTATAGTCGCCGATCCAGGCGTCGAGCGGGCGCGCCTGGCCGTTTGCGCCGATCTCGCCCCAGGCGAGGTCATAGGCATAGGCGTAGGCGATACCGTTGCTGTGCAGCCCTTCCGGGAACAGCCCGAAGCCGCGCATCCGGCCGTGCCCCGGGTTCGCCAGCGCGGCGGCGATGTCGCTGCGGTAGAAGGCCAGGTCGCCATAGACCGGGTTGCTGCCGCCGTAATTGTGGACATAGCCGTACGCCCAGCCCTTGCCGTAAAAGGCCTTGGTGGCGTTCCAGATGCCGGGATAGCGGTCATTGCCGATATCGAGGATCAGCATCCGTTCGTCGGGCACCTTCGACAGGAAGGCGGAAATGGCGTCCGGCGTCCAGAACGCCTTGTCGGCGCCGAACAGCCAGCCCTGCATCACCCAGGTCGCGTTCGGCGCGGCGGCGGTGATCGAGCGATACAGGCGCTCGCCATAGGCCGCGAGGCGGGCGTCGCGCACCTCCTTGGGCAGCGCAGCGGCGCGGGTGGCGGCGGTGTTGGCGATCGCATCGCCGTAGGTCGCGGCGCGGGCGTCGCTGCCGTCCTCGGCGATCGGCGGCACCATCTCGTTGAAGGCGTCGGCGAGATAGTATTCGCCCGGGCCGTAGGTCGCCGTGTAGAGCTGGAGGAAGCGGGCGGCGAGCTTGGCGAACAACGGATCCGACGGGTCGAGCCAATAGGTGCCGGGGAAGCCCTCCCACGCCCGCATCTGGTAGATCTTCGCCTCCGGATGCGCCTTGGCGAAGGCTTCGGGGACATAGCCCGAGAAGGCGGGCAGGATCGGCTTCATGCCAAGCGACCGCATCCGGGCGAGGATCTGGCGCTGGAGCACGCGCTTCTTCTCGATCCAGTTGGCCGAAAGCGGGGCGCGATAGCCGGCGATGTTGCCCATGCGCTGCCAAGGCAGGAAGGGGGCGGCGGAAAGGCCGGCGGCGATCTGGGCGTCGTCCATGCCCTGCTCGCGCCACAGCGCGCGCCAGACATGTTCCTGCCCCTCCATCGCGAGCGGCGTGTCGACGCCGTGCGCGGCCATCCAGTCGATCTCGCGCTCCCAGCGGCCCCAGTTCCACCAGGGGGTGGTGTAGCCATAGGTGCAGGTGTTCAGGTACGCGCGCAGCGAGAAGGGCGAGGCGACCACGCCGCTGTCATAGCCGTCGCGTACGCGTAGCGGACGGGCGCGGACGCCTTCCCAGGAAACGAACAGACTGCCCTGTTGGCCCAGCGTGCGGGCGGCGCCGCGCACCAGCGCGATCGGCGAGGAACCTTCGATCCGCAGCCGGCCGGCGGCGGCGCGGGCGCGGAACTGCGCGGTGGTGCCGGGGATCAGCGCCAGGTCGATCCTGGCGGTATCGACGCCCAGGCGTGCCAGCACGGCGCGGGCGGCGGCGGTCTCTGCCTGGATATGGGCCGGCGCGGCCGGGCGGGCAGGACGTGCCGCAGCCGGGGCGGCCAGAACGAGGCCGGCCGCGACCGGACCGAGGAAACGGATACGGCGGGCGCCGGGTGCGGCCAAGGGGAACCTCCTACTCGAAAAACAGGTGGGGCGGCCGCGCTTGCGTGCGGCCGCCCCGACAGGTGTTACATCTTCAGTGTCGCCGACAGGTAGAAGCTGCGGCCATAATAGCTGCTCTCCTGCCAGGTCGAGTCGCTCTTGTAGTAGGCCGACTCGCTGCTGTTGTTCAGGTTGATCACACCGGCGGCGAAGCTCAGCCACTTGTTCGGCGCATAGCCGCCGCTCAGATCGAACTGGGTGCGCCCGCGCACGGTGTGGCCTTCGCGCGCGAAGAAGCTGTCGGCGCTGTTCTGCTCATAGCTGCTGCGGCTGTTGACCGAGAGGCGGATGTTGAAGTGCTCGTTCTCCCAATAGGGCGAGACGTTCCACGTCACCTTCGACAGGTTGCGGATGGTGTAGCCCGTGCCGATCGCCACCTTCTGCGGATAGACCCGCGTGAAGTTGGCGAGCAGGCCAAAGCCGTCCACCGGCAGGATGCGATCGAACGACTGGTTCCAGCTGACCTCGAAGCCCTTCACCTTGATGGTGCTGGGATCGTTGGACGTCTGGGTGATGTCGTAAATGTTGCCCTTGGCATCGACGCAGTCGTTGCCCGAGGAACTGAGCGCGGTGCCGTTGAACGACGTCGGGCAGATCAGGCGCGAGAAGGTCCCGTTCTTGATCCACTTGTAGAAGCCGTTGAGCGTGATCGAGGTCGAGCGGTTGACATACCATTCGACTCCCAGATCGAGCTGGTCGGCGGTCAGCGGCTTGAGGCCCGCCTGGCCCAGGTCCACCGTGATCGTGTTGGTGTTCGCCGGGAAGGTGTTGGGCGAGCTGCTGGTGGTCTGCGCCATGGACGTGTTGCTGTCCATGATCGGGCGGACCAGCACCTTGGCCGCGGCGAAGCGCACCTGCACCTTGCTGGTCGGCTCCAGCACCAGGTTCAGGCTGGGCAGTACGTTGTCGTAGCTCTGGTTGACGCTGTATTCGCCCACCTTCTGCTGGACTTCGGTATAGCTGCCGGTGCGCGGCGCGGTCACGTTGCCCTGCACCTTCTGCTTGGTGTGCTCGTAGCGCACGCCGAGATTGCCGCGCAGCGTCATGCCGCCCACCGTCGTGTCGATGTCCGCCATCGCATAGGCCGAAGGCATGAAGCGATCGACATGGTAGCTGGCTTCCGGCGCGAAGATGTCCGGCACGGTGATGCCCGCCGCCGCCAGCGCCTTGTCATAGGCGCCGAGGTCCGGGCCGATCCAGGCGCCCGGGATCAGCGTGCTGCCGTTGAGGAAGCCGCTGACCGGATAGTTGGTCGTCGCCATCGCCGGGAAGATGCTGCTCGACGGTGCCGGTTGGTTGGCCAGCGCGATCATGTCGTGGCGGCTGACATAGCGGCTGAAGATCTCGTGCCGGTACTTGGCGCCGACGCTGAGCTTGGTGATCGGCCCGAACGAGACTTCCTTGTACAGATCCGCCTGGCCCGAGGTCTCGCTCGACGCCATCTTGCGGGTGGCGCCGTTCGGATATTCGTTCCGCGTCAGCGTGGCGGGGGCATAGAGCGCGGTGCTGGTGAGTTCGGTGCCAACCGTGTACTTCACCGCATTCGGATTGGTGAGGTCGATGGTGGCGGTGGGGATCGTCACGCCCAGGATCGCCGCGGCCTCACGCTGATAGGTGCTGCCCTTGGTGTAGTTGAACACCGTGCGCGCCGACCAGCCATCGTCGCCGGTCCACTTGCCCGAGAGCGTATAGTCCTGGCTGACGAGGTTGCGGTCCTCGTGCTGGCGGTTGTTCTCCATGGTGAAGTTGGTCGCCGTCGCCTTGGTCGCGACGCCGTTCACCACGTTGCTCGCCGCGATCCGCGCGGTGTTGAACAGGAAGACCTGCTGGTTCAGGTCGTAGTCGGTGATGTCCTTGGCGTAGATCGCGCTCGCATCGATCTCGATGCGGTCGCTGGGGCGCCACTGCACGCCGCCGCTGCCCATCAGCCGCTCGGTATCGCGGTCGAGGCGGCGATAGCGGGGACGGCGCGGCACCGTCACCGTGGCGCCGTTGATGGTCTGGGTGGCCCAGCGGTCCATCCAGAAATAGTCGGCGCGGTCCTTCAGCTTCTGGTAGCCGAGGTTGACGTACACGCCCAGCTTGCCGTCGGCGAACTGGTCGACATAGCTGCCGCTGATCTTCGGCGTGATCTTGCCGCCGGCATATTCGGAGTTCTGGCCCTTCACCGACAGGACCAGCTGGCGCTCCTTGTAGTCGAGCGGCTTGGTCGTCTGGATGTTGACCGTGCCGGACAGGCCGCCGGCATCCATGTCCGCGGTCGGCGACTTGATCACCTGGATCGCGTTGGCGAGTTCGGTCTGGATGATGTCGTAGCGGAAGCCGTCGGTGAAGTCGGCGCTCTTGAACGTCTGGCCGTTGACCGTGGTCATCGCATATTGCGGGCCCAGACCGCGGATGCTGATCGTCGCGCCGCGGCCGTTGATGTTCGACATCTGCACGCCCGAGATGCGCTGAATTGCCTCGGTGATGTTCTCGCTCGGGAACTTGCCGAGATCCTCGGCCGAGATGCCGTCGGTGACGCGCGTGTCCTTGCGCTTGGCGTCGATCGCGTTGTCGATCGCGGCGCGGATGCCGGTGACGACGATCTCGCCGCCGTCTTGCGGTGCGGCGGCGTTGTCCGTCTGTGCCTGTGCGGTCGTGGCGGCGCCCAGCGCTGCCATGCAGCCGGATGCGAGCCAGATGCTTTTCGTGAGCGCACGCGTATGTGCGCCGAACCTGCCGGTGTTCATGGAAATACCCCCCGTAGCTGTCGTCGGACCCTCGGTGTTGCGGCGCCCGGTTCCTCCCGGTGGTTATGTTTTCGCGGGTCGCTGCAGGTCCATATTGGTTGCCATCGGTCCTATGTTGTCAAGGCCACTTCAATACAAAAACAAGTGTTGGTATTACCTCTTGGTCAGACAGGCCTGTCATTTCGGGGTAAATTTCGCACCTAAGCAATTGATTTTAATGAGGTCGAATATGGGGTGTCGCCGAATGGTCACACTCGGCGTGAATTGGCCTTGCAGAGGTATGGTGAGGCTGTGCCGGTCAACCGGCCAGACGCGGCGCCAGGATCCGCATCAGTGTTTCGCAACCGGCGGCGTCGCCTGCATCAAAGCGTGCGGGCAGCGGGCTATCCAGATCGAGCACGCCCAACAGGTCGCCCTGGTGGACGATCGGCACCACCAGTTCGGACCGGCTTGCGGCGTCGCAGGCGATGTGGCCGGGGAAGGCGTGGACGTCCTCGACCAGCTGGGTTTCGCGAGTCGCCGCGGCAGCGCCGCAAACGCCCTTGCCGAACGGGATGCGGATGCACGCCGCCTTGCCCTGGAACGGACCCAGCACCAGCTCGTCGGCGACGTTGCGGTAGAAGCCGGCCCAGTTGAGATCGGGCAGATACTGGCCGATCAGCGCGGAGACGTTCGCCATGTTGGCGATCGGATCGGGCTCGTCCGCGGTCAGCGAATCGAGCGCGGCGGCGAGGTCGCGATAGAGCTCGGCCTTGGTGTCGGCGGTGATGTCGAAGCTGTACATGGCGGCGATGTAGGCGATCGCTGCGTGGTTCGCGAGAGGTCAGTCGAAGCTTACCTTGCCGCGCCCGGCCTTCACCACCGCGCGGCCCTTCTTGGCGTCCACGCGGCGTGCCTTGGCGGCCTTGCTTGGCTTGGTCTTGATGCGCCTGGCCTGGCGCTCGTGCGCCTTGTCGATCAGATCGGACAGGCGCTGGCGGGCGTCGGTGCGGTTGGCGTCCTGCGTTCGGTACTGGCGGGCGGTGATCAGCAGTTCGCCGGCCGAGGTCATCCGCGTGCCGGCCAGTTCCTTCAGTCGTTCATAAGCATAAGGCGACAGGCCCAGCCGGAACACGTCGACGCGCAGCTGCACCGCGGTCGCCACCTTGTTGACGTTCTGCCCGCCGGGCCCCGTGGCGGCGAGGAACTTCTCCTCGACGATCGCCGCGTCGGGGATCTCAGCCATGGGGGCGACCGAAGCCGATATGGTGGAAGCGCGCGGGCAGCGGCGCGTCGCCGTGCACGTCGGGCTTGCCCGGGCGCGGCACGGTGATCGACTGGGCGTGGAGCATCAGTGCAGGGCCGCCGCTGCCATAGACGGGATCGCCGACGATCGGGATACCGATGCCTTCGAGCGCATGGACGCGGATCTGGTGGGTTCGCCCGGTCTCGGGATAGAAAGCGACCAGCGCGCGGCCGTCGTGCACCTCCATCCGCTTCCAGCGGGTGCGCGCGGACTTGCCCTTGGGATCATGGGTCATCCGCCAGCCCTCTTCGATGGTCGAGACCTTGCCCAGCGGCAGGTCGATCTCGCCGCTCTCCGTCTCGGGCACGCCGTCGAGGATCGCGACATAGCGCTTGGTGACCTGGCCCGCCTCGAACGCCTGGCCGAAGCGCTTCATCGCCTTGGGGTTGCGCGCGAGCAGCAGGCAGCCGCTGGTATCGCGATCGAGCCGGTGGACGGGAACGGGCAGGCGCTCGAAGCCGAAGGTCAGCTGGTCGAGCAGATCCTCCAGGCTCTCGCTGCGATCGCGCGGGCGATCGACGGGGAGGCCCGCCGGCTTGTCGATGATCAGCGCTTCGCCGTCGATGAAGAGTACCCGGTCCTTGAACATGCGCGGGATATAGCGATCGGCGCGCATTTCGCGAGCCCCGAAACGAAAACGGCCGGAGCAGGGGGGATGCTCCGGCCGTCCATGTGGACTGCGCGATACGCGACAGGCGCCGTCCGGGGGGTTACGCCTTCAGCTTCGCCGCCGTGCTGGCGACGCGGGCACCGAGATAGCGGGCGCCGTCGAGCTCAACCGCGCTCGGCTGGCGGCTGCCGTCGCCATCGGCGATCGTCGTCGCCCCATAAGGTGCGCCGCCCTTCACCTCGTCCACGCCGCCCTGGCCCTGGAAGCCATAGTCGAGCCCGACGATGGTCATGCCAAAGTGGAGCAGGTTGGTGAGGATCGAGAACAGCGTGGTTTCCTGGCCGCCATGCTGCGAGGCGGTCGAGGTGAACGCCGCGCCGACCTTACCGGTCAGCTGGCCCTGGAACCAGACGCCGCCGGCCTTGTCCCAGAACGCCGCCATCTGGCTGGCGAGACGGCCGAAGCGGGTGGGCGAGCCGACGATGATGCCGTCATACTGGGCGAGCTGGCTGACGTCCTCGAGCACCGGGTGGCTCTCGTCGACGCGGAAGCCGGCGGCCTGCGCGACTTCGAACGGAGCTGTCTCGGCGACGCGGCGAACGTCGACGGTGGCGCCGGCGCTGCGGGCGCCTTCGGCAACGGCGTCGGCCATCGTCGCGAGGTGGCCGTAGGACGAATAATAGAGAACGAGGATCTTGGTCATGTCGCGGTCCTTGGTCTGGGAGGGAAAGGGGGCGGGACTGCCGCCCCCGGGAAACTCACTCGGCGTCGACGAGGACGATTTCGGCGTCTTCGATTGCGGTGATCGTCACGGTCTGGCCACCGGTCAGCGCTGCACCATCGCGGGCCTCGATGCGATCATCCGCTAGGCTGATCGACCCAACCGCCGGTACAAGATAGGCGTGGCGGCCCTCGCCCACGGTATAGGGCACGCTCTCGCCCGCCTTCAGCGTGGCGCCCAGCACACGGGCATTGGCGCGGATCGGCAGCGCATCCTTGTCTTCGGCAAAGCCCGAGGCCAGCGTGACGAAGCGGCCCGAACGATCGCCCTTGGGGAAGGGCTTGGCGCCCCAGCTCGGCTGGCCCCCGGCCTCGCGTGGGAGGATCCAGATCTGGAAGATCCGGGTCGTCTCTGGCTCGAGGTTGTATTCGGCGTGGCGCACGCCGGTGCCGGCGCTCATCACCTGCACGTCGCCCGACTCGGTGCGGCCCTTGTTGCCCATCGAGTCCTGGTGCGTGATCGCACCCTGACGGACATAGGTGATGATTTCCATGTTCTGGTGCGGATGCGGCGGGAAGCCCGAATTGGGGGCAATCTCGTCGTCATTCCATACGCGCAGCGCGCCCCAGCCCATGCGCGACGGGTCGTAATAGTCGGCGAAGCTGAAATGATGCTTGGCCTTGAGCCAGCCGTGATCGGCGCCGCCCAGGCTTTCGAAACTGCGTTTGTCGATCATCGCTGATCTCCCTTGGTTGCCCCCAAGATAGGGCGCGGCATCTGCGCGTAAACGGAAACGTTGGAAACTGATCGTTTCGTGATATGGCTGGGGGAGCAGGAGACGACCCAATGAAACTACCCGATTTCGAGGCGTGGGCGGTGTTCGCCAGCGTGGTCGAGCATCGTTCGTTCAGCGGCGCGGCGCTGGCACTGGGGGTTTCGAAGGCGACGGTTTCCAAGGCGATCACTCGGCTGGAAGAGCGGCTGGGTACCGCGCTGTTCCACCGCACCTCGCGCCGGCTTACGCTCACCGATAGCGGCCAGCAGCTTGCCGAACACGCCCAGCGGATCCTGGAGGATGGCCAGTCGGCTGAGGAGGCGGCGTTCGAGAGCGCGAGTGCTCCGTCCGGCGTGGTGCGGCTGGCGGCGCCGCTCACCTTCGGCGCGCGGCATCTATCCGGCCTGCTTGCCGAATTCATGATCGCGCATCCGCAGATCAAGGTGGAGCTGACGCTCTCCGATGCGTTCATCGACATCGTCGGCGAGGGGATCGACGTGGCGCTGCGCATCGCCGAGCTACCGGACAGCTCGCTGCGCGCCCGGCGGCTGGGGCCGGTGAACATCCATGTCGTCGCCGCACCCGGCTATTTCGAGCGCGCGGGGCGCCCGCAGCACCCCGCCGACCTCGCCCGCCATGCCTGCTTCGTTTACACCAACACCGCGACCCCGGGCGTCTGGCGCTTCAAGAAGGCGGGCGGCGAAGAGGCCGCGGTGCGCGTCGACGGGCCGCTGCGCACCGACAATGGCGAGGCGATGCTGCCCGCGCTGCGTGCCGGGCTGGGGATCGCGCGGCTGCCGGGCTTCCTGGTCGATGCCGAGATCGCCGCCGGCCGGCTGGAGCCGGTGCTGACCGACTGGGTGGCCGGATCGGTTGGGCTGCACCTCGTCACCCCGCCGGGCTCGCGCCGCCCGGTGCGCGTCGAGGCGCTGATCGAATTCCTTACGGAGCGGTTGCGGACTCTCTGCGTTCGGGCAGCGTGAAACGCCTCGTCCCCGATGAAGCCGATGCGCGGTTCATCCGCCGCGTCCTGATCCTGCTCACCGTCGGCGCGGTGGTGGTGGCGCTGGTGCGCGCGGCCGATCTGCTGATCCTTACCTTCGGCGCGGTGCTGGGCGCGGTGGTGATCCGCGCGATCGCCGATCGCTATGCCCAGCTTGGCATGCCGAGGCGCTGGTCGGTGGTGGGGGCGATGCTCAGCGTGCTGGCGGCGATCGCGCTGCTGATCTGGCTGTTCGCGGTGCAGTTCGGCCCGCAGGTGGAGGCGCTGGTCCGCTCGATCCCGCAGTTGGTGGTGCGGCTGAAAGAATGGGCGCAGGGCAGCCCGGTCGCCGCCAAGCTGTATGACGCGGCAGAGGCGGCGTTCGCCGGATCGCGGGTGGCGCGCGACGCGAGCGGCTTCGCGCTCGGATCCTTCGAGCTCTTCCTCAACGCGCTGCTGCTGCTCGTCGGCGCGCTGTTCATGGCGGCGGATCCGGGCGTCTATCTGCGCGGGCTGCTGCTGCTGGTTCCCAAGGGAAACACCCGCGACGCGGTCGCCGACGCGCTGGCCGATGTCGGCACCACCCTCCGGCTGTGGCTGCGCACCCAGCTGATCCTGATGACGAGCATGGGTCTGCTGGTGGGGCTGGGGTTGTGGCTCGCTGGCGTGCCCTCGCCCGCGGCGCTGGGCCTGCTCGCCGGGCTCAGCGAGTTCATCCCCTATGTCGGGCCTGCCGCGGCGATGCTGCCGGCGCTGGGGCTGGCTGCGACCGGCGGACCGGGGGCACTGATCGGCTGCCTGCTGGTCTTTGCCGGGGTACGGATCGTCCAGACCAACTTCCTCACGCCGTTCGTGCAGAGCCGGGTGATCTCGATCCCGCCGGCGGTCACGCTGTTCGCGATCATCGGCATCGGTTTCGTGTTCGGACTCTTTGGTCTGTTTTTTTCCGCGGCGTTGCTGGTTGTAATATTCACTTTGGTGCGAAGCCTGTATCTTCGCGAGGTTCTGGGAGAGAAAATCGAGGTTCGTCCGCACGATAACGAACCTCCGTTCCGGCCCGATGCGTAGATTTCCCAAGGCTTGCGGAACCGCCCGGCTTACGAGAAATTAACCTTTCGGCTTCATTGACGCTTAGGTTAATGAACGTCCAAGCGCGTCGGGCATCGGGGCTACGGCGGGTGGTGTGGACAGGGGAACCGGCAATGCGCGTGCTGCTGATCGAAGACGAGCCTAGCACAGCCAAGGCGATCGAACTGATCCTTTCGGGCGAAGGGTTCAACGTCTACACGAC
>JAIYAA010000133.1 GCA_027489295.1 Sphingomonadales bacterium
CGCTCGACCTCGCAGGTGGTGATCAGCGGCGACAGCACCGGCCGGGGCCGGGCCGAGCGCCGCAAGGTGGTGCGGACGATGCGCGGCCGCGCGGCTTCCGCCGCGCTCACCGCAGCCGCCATGCTCGCGCTTTGCAACGCAAGTGCGATCAACAACATATGCCCTCCTGTTGCATCCAGGCGCGCCAACGCGCGGGTCCACGGGGGGTTGCGACGCCGCGCAGGGATCCGCGCAGCGCGGTTACGGCGCCAGCTCCCGCTGCTGCATCGTCACCTTGCCGTCGAAGCCGATCGTGGCGGTGACGCCCACCTTGCCGCACTTCACCGTGAACGCGCCTTCGCCGCATTTGGTGATACCCTGTTGCACGGGATCGCCTATCAGCCGGTTGAGTCGCGCCGCATCCGAATCGCGCGACAGATTGGGCGTGACGAACGGTACGCGATACCGATCGGCCTCGCGGCGCGAACAGACAATGATCTCACCCTGGTCGCTGGACGTCCGGCACGGAATTTCCGCACGGGTCTGCGTGCGATACTCCGCCAGTACGGTTGAAACCGTGGTGTCCTGCACAAAAAGCAGCATCAGCAGCAACATCGTGTCAATCCCCCACGATTCTGCGCAACGATAGCCGATTTTCTCTCCAAAAGCACTAAAGCACTTTGGTTAACGCTGCTGACAACGTTAGCACGGTCGACAGCGACCCGGTCGCCTCCTATCGCATCGCACAAATCGCACAGGGGATCACTGAATGCCGAACGCAAGCCATGTTCTCGATCGTGTCCTGGTCCTCGAAATGGTGCGCGTCACCGAAGCGGCGGCGATCGCCGCCTCCAGCCTGATCGGCCGGGGCGACGAGAAGGCCGCCGACCATGCCGCCGTGGAGGCGATGCGTGAGGCGCTGAACCAGCTCTACATGGACGGCACCGTAGTTATCGGCGAGGGCGAGCGCGACGAGGCGCCGATGCTGTTCATCGGCGAAAAGGTCGGCTCGGCGATCGGCAAGGGTCCGAAGATCGACATCGCGCTCGATCCGCTGGAAGGCACCACGATCACCGCCAAGGCCGGCCCGAACGCGCTGGCGGTGCTGGCGGTGGCCGAGGAAGGCAATCTGCTCAACGCCCCCGACGTGTACATGGACAAGATCGCGGTGGGCCCGGGCTATCCGCAGGGCGTCATCGACCTCACCAAGACCCCGACCGAGAATGTCGAGGCGATCGCCGCGGCGAAGGGCGTGAAGCCCAGCGAGATCATCGCCTGCGTGCTCGATCGTCCGCGCCACGAGAAGCTGATCGCCGAGCTGCGCGGCATCGGCTGCGGCATCATGCTGATCCCGGACGGCGACGTTGCCGGCGTGATCGCCACCACCGATCCCGACACGACGATCGACGTCTATATGGGCCAGGGCGGTGCCCCCGAGGGCGTGCTGGCCTGCGCGGCGCTGCGCTGCGTCGGCGGCCAGTTCCAGGGCCGGCTGGTGTTCCGCAACGAGGACGAGCGTGCGCGCGCCCACAAATGGGGCATCGAGGATCTCGACAAGGTCTACAGCCTCGACGAGCTCGCCAAGGGCGACTGCATCTTCGCGGCGACGGGCGTTACCGACGGCTCGCTGCTCGCGGGCGTGAAGCGGGTGCGCGGCAAGATGACCACCGAGAGCGTGGTGATGCGCGCCAGCTCGGGCACCGTGCGCTGGGTGAAGGGCGAACACCGCGTCGATTGATGCGCGACCGGGCGCCGCCGGCTTGATCCCGGCGGCGTCTTGCCCCACCAAGTCACCCTGATCTCTGGGGGACATGATGATGCGGCACTGGCTGGTTTCGGTAGCTCTCGCGGCACTTGCCGCCCCGCTCGCGGCCGCCGCGCCGCCGCAATCCGCCCCCGCCGCGAGCGAAGCGCCCTTCACCTTCGAAGAGGCGATGATCCCGATGCGCGACGGGGTGAAGCTCCACACCGTCATCCTGCGCCCGCGCGGCCAGACCGGCCCGCTGCCGATCCTGTTCCAGCGCAGCCCCTATGGCTCGCCCGACGCCGCGCCGGGGCGCGTGCCGAACAGCTGGGCGCCGCTGGTGCGCGACGGCTATATCTTCGTGTTCCAGGACATGCGCGGCCGCTTCAAGTCCGAAGGCGGCCCGTTCACCCTGTCGACCGAGGTGAAGACCGGCAAGGGCGCCGTCGACGAGGCGACTGACGCCTATGATTCGATCGACTGGCTGGTGAAGAACGTGAAGCCGAACAACGGCAAGGTCGGCATGTGGGGCGTCTCCTACCCCGGGTTCACCGCCGCGATCGCGCTGGCCAAGCCGCACCCGGCGCTCAGGGCAACCAGCCCGCAGGCCGCGTGGATCGATTACTGGAAGAACGACGATCTCCACCGCTGGGGCGCGATGCGGCTGACCTATGCCAGCGACTGGGTCAACGGGCTGCAGGCCGACAAGACGACCAACGAAGGCATCGACCTGTACGACCGCTACGACACCTATGACTGGTTCCTCCACGCCGGCTCGCCCGACGAGATCGAGAAGAAATATTTCAAGGGCCGGGTGCCGCGCTTCCGCGAGATGATCGAGCA
>JAIYAA010000062.1 GCA_027489295.1 Sphingomonadales bacterium
AAGGGGCGCATCCTCTCGGTCGCGCCGCGCGAGCGACTCGATGCGCACAAGCTGATCGAGGATTACATGATCGCCGCCAACGTCGCCGCCGCCAAGGCGCTGGAGGCGAAGAAGACGCCGGTGATGTACCGCATCCACGAGCCGCCGGCGCGCGAGAAGCTCACCGCGCTCAAGGAATATCTCAAGACCTTCGAGGTCGAGTTCGCGCTCGGCCAGGTGATCCGCCCGGCGACGTTCAACCGCATCCTCGATCGCATCGGCGAGGAGGATTTCCGCCCGCAGGTGATGGAGCAGGTGCTGCGCACCCAGACCCAGGCCTATTATGGCCCCGAGAATGTCGGCCATTTCGGCCTGGCGCTGGGCTCCTATGCGCACTTCACCTCGCCGATCCGCCGCTATGCCGATCTCGTCGTGCACCGCGCGCTGGTCGAGGCCTATCGGCTGGGGCCGGGCGGGCTGACGCCGGAAGAGTCGGGCAGCATGGACCGGATCGGCCAGTCGATCAGCCAGCTCGAGCGCCGCGCGATGGAGGCCGAGCGCGAGACGATCGACCGCTATGTCGCTGCCTATCTCGCCGCACATGTCGGCGAGGTGATGGAGGCGCGGATCACCGGCGTCCAGAATTTCGGCTTTTTCGCTACCGTCGAGGGCGTGGGTGGCGACGGACTGGTCGCAGCGCGCGACCTGGGCGCCGAGTATTTCCACTATGACGAGGCCGGCAAGCGGCTGGTCGGCGAACATAGCGGCGAGGAATTTACCCTCGGCCAGCGGATCGAGCTGCGGCTGGTGGAGGCCAACCCGGTCTCCGGCGCGCTGCGCTTCGAGCTGCCCGACGGCAAGGGCTCGGCGGGCGGGCCGCAGCGCACCGGGCGGCCGGGCAAGGGGGCGCCGAAGCGTGTGATCCATCGTCGCGGGCGGCCGGGCAACATCCGCCACCAGGGGCGTAAGCGCTGAGCCAGGGCGCTGCCGGGCCCCGGGGTTGGCACGGGGCTGGCAGCGCTGTCCAAAAACCGTGCAATGGCGGAACAGGCACGCTACAAGTGCCGACAAGAGCATGTTGCAGTGCCGTAGTGAACGTTAACGAGGAGTGTCGATGTCCAGCCGCCCGACGATCAAGGAAGTGTCGAAGATCGCTGGCGTGTCGTTCAAGACCGTCTCCCGGGTGCTCAACAACGAAAAGCATGTCAGCGACGAGACGCGGCGGCGGGTCGAAGAAGTGGTGGCGCAGCTCAACTTCCGGCCCAGCCACGCCGCGCGCACCCTGGCCGGGCGGCGCTCTTTCCAGGTGGCGCTGCTCTACGACAATCCCAGCCCCTATTATGTCTTCCACATCCAGTCGGGCGCGCTCGAGCGCTGTCATGAGCTTGGCTACCGCCTGCTGATGCAGCCGCTGGAAAGCGGCGCCCCGGATCTGGTGCCGGATGTACTCGCGCTGGTCGACGAGGCGCATCTCGACGGGCTGATCCTGTCGCCGCCGCTGACCGAGATGCCGGAGTTGCTCGAGGCGCTGGACAAGCGCAAGCTGCCCTATGTCCGCATCGCCCCCGGCCTGCGCAAGGGGCACGGGCTGGCGACGACGATGGACGACGTGGCCGCCGCGCGCGAGATCACCCGCCACCTGATCGATCTGGGCCACCGCGCCATTGCCTTTGTCAGCGGCCCGGAAAGCCATGTGTCGTCCGCCGATCGCCTTGCCGGTTATCGGCAGGAACTGGAGGCGCACGGCATCGCCTTCGATCCGGCGCTGGTGATCGCCGGCGACTATAGCTTCCAGTCGGGCGGGGCTGCGGCGCGCGCGCTGTTCGCCCGGGCACCGCGGCCGACGGCGATCTTCGCGGGCAACGACGATATGGCCGCCGGCGCGCTGGCGGCGGCGCACGAGGCGGACATCGCGGTGCCTGATGCGCTGTCGATCGCGGGGTTCGACGATTCCGATCTGGCGCGCGCGGTGTGGCCGCCGCTCACCACCATCCGCCAGCCGGTGCGCGAGCTCGCCTATGCCGCCGCCGATCTGATGCTGGCAGGCACCGCGATCACGCCCCAGGTGACGCTCGACCACGAGTTGAAGGTCCGCGCGACCACCGGGCCCGTGCCGAAGGGCTGAGGCAGGCGAGGATGCGGCCGGCATCCCGCGCTGGCACAGCGTTAACCATGTTTCCCGCTGGTCGAAATCGTAAACGGCGCGTTAACCTCGTGCTATGCCGCAGTCGTTTGCCCTTCGAGGCGCCCGCCGCCACCCGTTCCGCCGCCACGTGCGGCAGGTGATCGCGCGCCAGCGCAAGGCAAGCGAGGACGGCGACGTGAAGCTCTTTGCCTTGAGCTTCACGGCCTTCTTCGTCTGCTTCTACACCTTTCTGCTTTAGGCCCGTTCAGTTCGGGCAGACGTCGCGACCGCGCGGCACGTCGCCTTCCTTGTGCAGCTTGCGAGCGCACCAGGCCGAGGCGAGCGCCAGCGCCGCCACCACCCATAGCGAGTCTTCGACATGGATGCCCGGGATCCGGGTGAAGCCGAAGATGCCGACCGATCCCAGCACCATCGCGCCCGAATTGACCACGTTGTTCGCCGCCACCGTCCGCGCCGTCTGCGACTTTTCCACGGTGGTGGTGAGAAACGCATAGAGCGGCACCACGAACATGCCCCCGGTGGTGGCGATCAGGATCAGGTCCGCCAGCGCGTGCCAGGCCGCGGGCATCTGCACGAAATCCATCGTCTTGAGCAGCGGGCCGTCATGGACCGGCCAGTATTTGGCGGTGAAGTGGAAATCGACGACGCACGCCGTCATCGCCAGCACCGAGGGGACGCAGTAGCGCGCCGAGACGTTGCCCTTGAGCAGCTTGTTGATGATCACCGATCCGATCGCGATGCCGACCGAGAAGATGCCGAGGAACACGCTCGCCACGTCCTTCTGGGCGTGGAACACGTTCTTGACGAGCGGCGGGAACAGCACGCCCAGCACCGCCGCGATCGACCAGAACACGCTGATCGAGATGATGGCGAGGAACAGCCGGCGGATGTGCATCGTCGCCGAGATCAGCCGGTGCGAGGCGCGGAAGATGTTGAGGTCGATCTCGAGATGGGTGAGCGGCGGTGCCGGCGGGATCTGCAGCGATGCGAGCCAGCCGACCACCGCAACGCCGATCACCGCGAACGCGGCGGCGTGCGCGCTGATCAGGCCCCCGGCGATGGTGCCGCACAGGATCGCGACATAGGTGCCGGCTTCGATCATGCCCGTCCCGCCCAGCACGTCGTCCTCGGCGAGATGCTGCGGCAGGACCGCATATTTGATCGGCCCGAAAAAGGTGGAATGCACGCCCATGCCTACCAGCGCGACCAGCATCAGCGGCAGGCTCTTGAGGAAGATGCCCGCGGCGCCGACCATCATGATGCCGACTTCGGCGACCTTGATGATCCGCATGATCTTCGCCTTATCATGCGTATCGGCGAGCTGACCGGCGAGCGCCGAGAAGAGGAAGAAGGGCAGGATGAAGATGCCGGTGGCGATCGCGCTGAACTGCGTCTCCTGCTCCACCGAATTGAAAATCTGGTAGGTCGCGAAAAAGATCATCGCGTTCTTGAAGAGGTTGTCGTTGAACGCTCCCAGGAACTGCGTGATGAAAAGGGGCAGGAACCGGCGCTCCTTCATGAGCCCGAGCGCACCGATCATTCGACAAAAGCTCCCCTGCTGCGGTCTTCCGCATAGTGAACAGGGGGCATACCGGTCGGCGGGCGTGGCTTCAATGGATTAATCGGGAAGGGTGGCGGCGATGGCGGATGCGGGAAGGGAGGCGCGGATCGCGCCGGTGGCGGTACCAACCGGTCTGGCGGCGGCGGTCGCGGGCAGGACGTGGTTCCGCGACACGGTCGGCGAATCCGGCTGCGCGGTGTATCGGCTGGCCGACGCGCCGGGCGCCGACCTGTATCTGAAGACCGGTCGCGGTCCGCAGCTCGACGACCTCGTCGACGAGATGGTGCGGCTGCGCTGGCTGGGCGGCCATCTGCCGGTGCCGCCGCTGCGCGGCTTCGTGATCGAGGACGGCGCGGGCTGGATGCTCACCGGCCGGGTGCCCGGCCAGACCGCGTACCAGATCCTCGAAGCGGCGCCCGAGCAGGCACCGGTCCTGGCCGAGTCGCTCGGGCGGTTCCTGCAGCGGCTGCATGCCCTTCCCGTCGCGCGCTGCCCGTTCAACGCCGACCACCATTTGCGACTGGCGGCGGCGAAGGCGCGGCTGGATGCCGGGCTGGTCGAGGAAGACGAGTTCGACGATGCCCGGATCGGCATGTCGGCGGGAGCGGTCTGGGACGAGATGCTGGCCGCGCTGCCGCCCCGCTTCGATCGGGTGGTGACGCATGGAGACTTCTCGCTCGACAATCTGTTCGTGGTCGATGGCGCGGTGACCGGCTGCATCGACCTGGGCCGCGTCGGCGTCGCGGATCGCTGGCAGGATCTCGCCATTCTGTGGAACTCGCTGGCGGAATTCGGCGACGAAGCGCCGAGCAGGATGCTCGATGCCTATGGCATCGCCCTCGACCCGGCGAAGCTCGACTTCCACTTGCGGCTGGACGAATTCTTCTGACCGCGCGGGCCTTTGGGCCTCCCGTGTCGCGTTTCGTGGTGCTAGGGGGTTGGCGATGCTGACGTTGCCGAACATTCTCACCTTGTCGCGCATCTTCGCGGTGCCGCTGCTGGTGGGCTTCCTGTGGTGGCCGCACTGGGCACCGGGATATGCCATCGCCTTCGCGCTCTATTGCCTGATGGGCATCACCGATTATTTCGACGGCTACCTTGCCCGTGCGCAGGGGACGGTGTCGAAGCTCGGCGTCTTCCTCGATCCGATTGCCGACAAGATCATGATCGCGGCGGTGATCCTGATCCTGGTGGGCAAGGGGGTGATCGCCGACTGGCACGTCATCGCGGCGCTGGTGATCCTGCTGCGCGAGATCGCGGTATCCGGCCTGCGCGAGTTTCTCGGCGGATTGCAGGTTTCCGTGCCCGTATCGCAGCTGGCGAAGTGGAAGACGACGCTGCAGCTGGTGTCGCTCGGCGCGTTGATCCTGTCGGGTGCCGTGCCGCACTGGTCGTGGGTGCTGCTGGTCGGTCTCGTCACCCTCTGGGGTGCCGCGGTGCTGACCGCGATCACCGGCTGGGACTATCTGCGTGTGGGCCTGAGCCACATGGATAGCTGATGCCGCTGACCTTGCTCTATTTCGCCTGGGTGCGGGAACGGATCGGGGCCGGCGAGGAGCAGGTCGACCCGCCCGAGGCGGTGCGTACCATCGCCGATCTGGTCGACTGGCTGGCGGGGCGCAGCGATGGCCATGCCGCCGCCTTCGCGGAACCGGCGAAGCTGCGCGCGGCGATCGACCAGCGCTTCGTGCCGCTCGACGCGCTGCTCGGAAACGCCCGCGAAGTGGCGATCTTCCCGCCGGTGACGGGCGGATGATCCGCGTTTCGGTCGATCCCGCGCCGATCGAACTCGGCATGGAAGTGGCCGCACTGGAAGAACGCGGCGCAGGCGGCGTCGCCACCTTCACCGGGGTGGTGCGGACCGACGACGGCGTCGAGGCACTCGAACTCGAACATTATCCCGGCATGACCGAGGCGGCGCTTTGCGCGTTGGCCGAGGCGGCGATCGACCGCTGGAACCTGCTGGGCGTCAGCATCGTCCACCGCGTCGGCCGGATGACGGCGGGCGAGCGCATCGTGTTCGTGGGGACGGCGGCGGCGCACCGGCGCGAGGCGCTGGAGGCGTGTGCCCATCTGATCGACCGGCTGAAGACCGACGCGCCCTTCTGGAAGCGGGAATGGCTGGCGGGCGGCACGCGTTGGGTGGAACCTCGCGCGGTCGACGCGGAAGCCGCGGCAAGCTGGGCATAGTTGTACAGGATATTCCATGATATCTGTACATGCATGACCAAGCCGATGAACCTCAACGTCCGAGTCTCCGGCCCCTTGAGTGACTTCGTTGCCCGCAATGTCGGCGAGGACGGGCTGTACGAGAATGTCAGCGAATATGTCCGCGACCTGATCCGCCGCGACAAGGAGCGCGTGGAGCGCGAGATGTTCGATACGCTGAAAGCGGAGCTGCAACGCGCCTTCGCGACGCCGGACGAGGAGTATGTCGAGGTTGATCGCGACGCCTTTCTCGAAGAGCTACAGCGGCGGCACGGATGAGCCGCTACCGCCTTTCGCCGCTTGCGAAAGGGCAGGTGGCCGAGATCTATGCCTATACCCATGCGACATGGGGTCGGGAGCAGGCAGACCGCTACTATCTACAGCTTTTTGAATGTTTCGACGCGATTGCTGCCCGGCGGGTGGTATGGCGCAGGATCGGCGCCGAATTCGGTGCCGACGGCTATTTCTGCCGATGCGCGCACCATTTCCTCTACTGGCGCATGACGAGCGACGATCGGCTGCGAATCGTCACCATCCTCCACGAACGGATGCATCAGCTCGAGCAACTCCGAACCGTCTGGGAACCCTAGGTCCGCGCCGCCGCCAGCACGTCTGCCAGCAGCCGGAAGTCGCGTTCGCGCGGGGACGCCTTGCGCCATACCAGCGCGATGTTGCGCGAGGCATTGACCGAATCGAGCGGCCGCGCCTTGACCGAAGTGTGCTCCAGGATGCCTGCATCCACCGCCATCTCCGGCAGCATCGTCACGCCCAGGCCGTTGTCGACCATCTGCACCATGGTGTGAAGCGAGGTGCCGAGCATCGTCGCCTCGGCGCGCATCTCCGGGCGGTTGCAGGCCGCCAGCGCATGGTCTTTCAGGCAGTGCCCGTCTTCCAGCATCAGCAGCCGGGTCTCATCGATCGCGTTGGGATGGATTGCGCCGGTGGGATCCATCTCGCCGTCGCGGAAGGCGACGAACAGCCGGTCGTCGAACAGCCGCGCGCTCTCCACGTCGCCGCAGGAGAAGGGCAAAGCGAGCAGCACGCAATCGGTGCGGCCATGGCTCAGCGCCTCGCAGGCCTGGCCGCTGGTCTCCTCGCGCAGATAGAGCTTGAGATCGGGATATTGCTCGCGCAGCCGCGGCAGGATGCGCGGCAGCAGGAAGGGCGCGATGGTGGGAATGACGCTCATCCGCATCTCGCCCGAGAGCGGCCGGCCGGCGGCGCGGGCGAGGTCGCCCAGTTCGTCTGCCTCCCGCAGCACGCGGCGGGCCTTGTCGACGATCCGTTCGCCCAGCGGCGTGAAGCGCACCACCCGCCGGGTCCGCTCGACCAGCACAACGCCGATGAGCGTCTCAAGCTCGCGGATGCCGGCGGAGAGGGTCGACTGGGTAACGAAGCACGCCTCCGCCGCCCGGCCAAAATGGCCGGCATCGTTCAGCGCCACCAGATATTGCAACTGCTTGAGGGTAGGGAGGTAGGTTTGCGCCACTGATCGCCTCTCTCGATGGTCGAGCGGGTATATAGTGGCGTTTCCGAACATGGAAAGCGGAGCAGAGAAAAAGCGCCCCTCCCGCTTCCGGGAGGGGCGCATGGCTCAGGCGGCAACAGCCTGAAGTTCTTCTTCCGGCAGGCGGATCATATAGTCGAAGGCCGAGAGCGCTGCGGTTGAACCCGCGCCCATCGCGATCACGATCTGCTTGTACGGCACGGTGGTGCAGTCACCCGCCGCGAAGATGCCCGGCTGGCTGGTCTCGCCGCGTGCGTCGATCTCGATCTCGCCGCGGGTGGTGAGGGCCACCGCGTCCTTCAGCCATTCGGTGTTGGGCACCAGGCCGATCTGGACGAAGATGCCCTCCAGCGCGATGTCGTGCTCGGCGCCGCTGTTGCGATCCTTGTAGCTGAGCCCGGAAACCTTCTCCCCGTCGCCGTTGACGCGGGTGGTCATCGCCGAGGTGAGGATCTTGACGTTGGGCAGGCTGGCGAGCTTGCGCTGCAGCACCGCATCGGCACGCAGCTGGCTGTCATACTCGATCAGCGTGACGTGCGCGACGATGCCGGCCAGGTCGATCGCGGCCTCGACACCCGAGTTGCCGCCGCCGATCACCGCGACGCGCTTGCCCTTGAACAGCGGGCCGTCGCAGTGCGGGCAATAGGCCACGCCCTTGTTCTTGTAGTCGTCCTCGCCGGGCACGTTCATCTGCCGCCAGCGTGCGCCGGTGGAGAGGATGATCGCCTTGGCCTTCAGGCTCGCGCCGTTGGCCAGCACGACTTCGTGCAGGCCGCCTTCGCGCTTCGCCGGGATCAGTTTCTCGGCACGCTGCAGGTTCATGACGTCGACGTCATAGTCCTTCACATGCTGCTCGAGCTGGGCGACCAGCTTCGGGCCTTCGGTGTGCGAGACCGAGATGAAGTTCTCGATGCCCATGGTGTCGAGCACCTGGCCGCCGAAACGCTCGGCCGCGACGCCGACCCGGATGCCCTTGCGCGCGGTGTAGATCGCCGCGGCTGCCCCTGCGGGGCCACCGCCGATGATCAGCACCTCGAACGGATCCTTCTGCTTGATCTTCGCCGCCGCGCGGGCTTCGGCGCCGGTGTCGATCTTGGCGACGATCTGCTCCAGGTCCATCCGGCCCGAGGCGAAGGGTTCGCCGTTCAGGTACACGGTCGGCACGGCCATGACCTTGCGGCCCTCGACCTCTTCCTTGAACAGCGCGCCGTCGATCGCGACGTGGCGGATATTGGGGTTGAGCACCGCCATCAGGTTCAGCGCCTGCACCACGTCCGGGCAGTTCTGGCACGACAGCGAGAAATAGGTCTCGAAGGTGAAATCGCCCTCGATGTTGCGGACCTGCTCGATCAGTTCCTGCGCCGCCTTGCTGGGGTGGCCGCCGACCTGGAGCAGCGCGAGCACGAGGCTGGTGAACTCGTGGCCCATCGGGATGCCGGCGAAGCGCACGCCGATATCGGTGCCCTTGCGGCGGATCATGAAGCTGGGCCTGCGCTTGTCGTCCGCGTGAACGAGGTCGATCTTGTCGGAAAGCGCGGCGATGGCCGCCAGCAGTTCGCCCAGCTCGCGCGACTTTGCGTCCTCGCCCAGGCTGGCGACGAGCTCGATCGGCTCGCGGATGTTCACGAGATAGCCCTTGAGCTGCTGCGTCAGAGTGGCGTCGAGCATGGGAAAACTCCTGTATCTTCTACTAAAACGACCCGGAGCGGAGGGGGGATCCGCTCCGGGTCGCAACCGGCGCCCGCGTTTGGGGGGCAGGGGCGGGCGCCGTAGTCGTTGATCCTCCGAAGAGGATCGGGTGTTAGATCTTGCCGACCAGGTCGAGCGACGGCGCGAGCGTCTCGGCGCCCTCTTCCCACTTGGCGGGGCACACTTCGCCCGGATGCGCGGCGACATACTGCGCGGCCTTGATCTTGCGGAGCAGTTCCTGGGCGTTACGGCCGACGCCTTCCGAAGTGATCTCCATGATCTGGATCACGCCGTCCGGGTCTACCACGAAGGTGCCACGGTCTGCCAGACCCTGGCCCGCACGCAGCACGTCGAAGTTGTTCGAGATCGTGTGGTTCTGGTCGCCCAGCATATAGTAGTTGATCTTGCCGATCGCCGGCGAGGTGTCGTGCCACGCCTTGTGGCTGAAGTGGGTGTCGGTCGACACCGAGTAGACTTCAACGCCCATGCCCTGCAGCGTCGGATAGACATCGGCCAGGTCTTCCAGCTCGGTCGGGCACACGAAGGTGAAGTCCGCCGGGTAGAAGAAGAAGACCGCCCACTTGCCCTTCACGTCGGCGTCGGTGACTTCGACGAACTTGCCTTCCT
>JAIYAA010000378.1 GCA_027489295.1 Sphingomonadales bacterium
CCGCAGTCTATCCGACCTTCGCCAGCTCCCGTTGCAGACTGAGAGCACCTGCGCCGTAAGCGCTGCGTCAGCTTTCGACCACCTGGCCCGCCGGTGGCACGCGGACGATGAAATGGCCCTTAACGCCCTGCGGCCACTGCGCGAACGGCACCCGGCCATGATCGCTCGCGGCATGATGTGCGGCATAGTCGAGGATCGCCTCGGCCGCCGCCGCGTCGGGCGCGAAGCGGCCGAGGACATAGCCCACCTTGCCCGGCGCGCGCAGGTGCACTGCACAATGCTCGTTGCAGGCGAACAGGCACGGCATCTGCTGGATGGCGATGCCCGCATAGCGCGGCTCCGCGTCGCGGCGCTCGGTCAGCGCGTCGACCAGCAGGGCGCCGCCGCGGCGGCCCTGCCCGTCCTCGCGGGCTTCGGCGGAAAAGCGGCAGGTGTTGCACACAACGATCGCGGGGCCGTCTTCGACCGGGGTCAGCATGAGAGTGTCTCCTGATAGATCAACATTCGAACAGCCGCTCGGCGAGCGACTCCCGGGCCTGCCAGCCGCGGCGTTCGAGTTCGGGAAGGTCCGATGGGGCTGCGGGATAGCCCAGGCAGAGTATGCCGATCAGCGTCCAGTCCGGCGGCACCGTGAGCAACAGGGTGACGGCGGCGGGCTCGAGGATCGACACCCAGCCGAGTCCTATGCCCCGCACCCGTGCCGCCAGCCAGAGCGTGTGGATCGCGGTAACGCAGGAATAGCGCAGCATTTCGGGCATGGTGGCGATGCCGAGGCCATGGCCGGCCTGCGGCTGCTCGTCACAGAACACCGCGAGCAGCTCGGGCGCCTCGCGGACGCCGTGGAGCTTCAGCGCGCGATAGGCGCGCGCCGCCTCCCCCGCATAACGGGCGCCCGCGCGGGCATTGGCGCCGTCGACATGATCGGCAAGCGCGGCGCGGCGCTCGGGCGAGCGTATCCGCACGAACCGCCAGGGTTGTGCGTTGCCGACCGATGGCGCCAGCATCGCGGTTTCCAGCAGCGCCTGGACCTCGTCCTCGGCGATCGGGCGATCGGCGAAATGGCGGACGTCGCGGCGCCAGCGCAGCAGCGTGTCGAAGTGCGCGCGGAACGCGGCATCGAAGGCGGGCGGGCTGCTCAGAACTCGATCCCCTTCTGCGCCTTCACACCAGCGCGGAACGGGTGCTTCACCTGGGTCATCTCGGTGACCAGATCGGCCGCCGCGATCAGCGCGTCAGGGGCGTTGCGGCCGGTGGCGATGACGTGCTGCATCGCCGGGCGCGCGGCGAACACCTCCAGCACCTCGTCGAGCGGGAGATAGTCGTAGCGGAGCGCGATGTTGAGCTCGTCGGCCAGCACCATGTCGTAGGACGGGTCGGCGATCATCCGCTTCACCTCCTCCCAGGCGGTGCGAGTGACGGCGATGTCGCGGGCGCGGTCCTGCGTGTCCCAGGTGAAGCCCTCCCCCATCGGCTTGAATTCGACCTGCGCGGGAAAGGCGTCGAACACCGCCTTTTCGCCGGTCGCCATCGCGCCCTTGATGAACTGGACGACGCCCACCTTCATCCCGTGGCCGATCGCCCGCACGACCATGCCCATCGCGGCGCTGCTCTTGCCCTTGCCCTTGCCGGTGTGGACGATCAGCAGGCCCTTTTCCTCGGTCTTGGTCTCCATCATCGTGGCGCGGGCGGCCTGGATCTTGCGCATCTTTTCGGCATGCGCGGCGTCGTCGCGGGTCATTGTTGTTCCTTTCGAAGGAGATAGACGTCCATGATCCAGCCATGGCGGGCGCGCAGAGCAGCACGGTTGGCGACGATCCGCGGGGCGGCCTCGGCCAGCGGCCCATGGTCAAGCGCCTGCTGGGGCATGCCGAGATAGGCGCCCCACCAGATGGTCAGTCCGGCCGGATCGAGCGTTTCGAACGCGCAGCCACCGTCGAGCATCACGACCAGCGTGTCGGCCGACCGCGGCCAGCCTTGCGCGCGGAGCAGTCGGCCGGTGGTAATCGTCACCGCGCCTGCCAGCGGGTTGAGCGGGATCGCGTGCGCCGCGGTCAGGGCCTGGATGCTGGTGATGCCGGGTACCACATGGACGGTCATGTCCGGCAGCCGCGCCGCGATCCGCAGCGTGCTGTCGTAGAGCGACGGATCGCCCCAGACGAGCAGCGCCACCGTGCCGCCGCTGGGCAGATGCGCGTCGATCGCCGTGCGCCAGGCTGCGGCGATGGCGTCGTGCCAGGCGTGTACCGCATCGACATAATCGCCCGTCCCCGCTCGCACCGGCATGTCGAATTCGGCGATCGGCACCGGACGGGTGAGCACCGAGGCGCAGATGCTGCGGCGCAGATCGGCGAGATCGGCGGCATTGTCCTTGCGCGGCACGAGGATCAGATCGGCGCGGTTAAGTGCGCGGATCCCCTCCCCGGTCAGATGATCGGGATTGCCGGTGCCGATGCCGATCAGCTGCAGCGCGATCATGCCGCCGCCGCGATCAGGTGGAAGAAGCTGCCGGTCACCCGCCCGCGGACCGATCCGGTTTCGGCGACGGCGTTCCCCTCGGCATCGGTCACCACCGCCAGCGGCGCATCGGTCTGCGACACGATGGTCGAGTAATGAAACTCGTGGCCGGTAAGCCGAGCGCCCGCCGTGATGCCCCCGATCGGCGCCGCCAGCGTCGCGCGGCGATAGCCGAGGTGCATGCGGCGCTGCGCATGGCTGGTGACGAGGCCGAGCAGCCCCGCCATCGGGTGCGTCGTGCCTTCCTTGTCGACCAGCGCTTCGCCCAGCACCATATAGCCGCCGCACTCGCCGTGCACCGGGCGGGTCTCCGAATGGCGACGCAGGCCGGTAAGGAAGCGGTCGGCCGCGGCGATCGTGCCGGCGTGGAGCTCAGGATAGCCGCCCGGCAGCCAGACCAGCTCTGCGGCCGCCTCGGGTGCCTCGTCCGCGAGCGGCGAGAAGGGCAGGATCTCGGCGCCGGCCTGCCGCCAGCCTTCGAGCAGATGGGAATAGAGGAAGGAGAAAGCGGCATCCTGCGCGATGGCGATGCGCTGCGCAGGCGGGGCCGGCAGACACCCCTCCCTTCGAGTCCCCTCGCCCGTGGCTGCCCGTCGCAGCGCGGACAGGTCGACATGCTCGCGCACGAAGGCCGCATAGCCGGTAATCAGCCGATCGAGATCGGGATGCTCCACCGCCTGGACGAGCCCGAGATGGCGCTCGGGGAGTACCAGATCGGCGCGCCGGGGGAGTGCGCCCAGCACCGGGATCCCGACTGCCGCCATCCCGGCCCGCACCAGCCGTTCGTGGCGGGGGCTGGCGACGCGGTTGAGGATCACGCCGGCGAACGGCAATGCGGGATCGAGCCGGGCAAAGCCGAGCGCCGTCGCCGCAGCGGACTGCGCCTGCCCCGACACGTCGAGGACGAGCACCACCGGCCACCCCATCCGGCGCGCGAGATCGGCGGTGGCGCCGGTGCCGCTTGCCCGGGCCGCGGCCACCCCGTCGAACAGGCCCATCGAGCCTTCCGCAAGCACCATCTCGGTGCCGGACGCCCGCGCCGTGATCGCATCGAGCAGCGCCGCGTCCATGGCCCAGCTGTCGAGATTGAACGACGGGCGCCCGCAGGCCGCACGGTGGAAGGCCGGGTCGATATAGTCCGGCCCGTTCTTGAACGGCTGGACGGCCACGCCGTCGTCCGCCAGCGCGCGCAGCAGCCCCAGCATCACCGTGGTCTTGCCGGTGCCCGAGGCGGGCGCGGCGACGATCAGGCCCGGCGGGGTCATTCGGCGGACTCCGCAAAGCGCGATGCCGCACTTTGCGGACGGAAGCGACGGTCATAGCCGGGGGCGTAGAGGCTGCTCTCCCCGAACCCCGACGCACCCAGCACGGGACCGACGAGGATCAGCGCCGTCCGCTCCATGCTGCCGGCGACCGCACCCTCGATCGTGGCCAGCGTGGCACGGACGAGGCGCTCGTCGGGCCAGCTTGCGCGCCACACCACCGCGACCGGGCAGTCCGCGCCGTACGCGGGCAGCAGATCGGCAACGACCGTGGCGAGATTGTGGATCGAGAGATGGATGGCCAGCGTCGCGCCGCTGGCGGCGAAGGTGGTCAGGCTCTCGCGCTCCGGCATCCGGCTGGCCCGGCCGGGGGTGCGGGTTAGCACCAGCGACTGGCCGAGCTCGGGAAGGGTCAGCTCCGCCTCCAGCGCTGCCGCCGCCGCCGCGAAGGCGGGCACCCCCGGCGTGACGGTGAACGGGATGCCCAGCCCGCGCAGCCGGCGCAGCTGCTCGCCCATCGCCGACCAGACCGAGAGGTCGCCCGAATGCAGTCGCGCGACATCCTGCCCCGCGGCATGCGCAGCGACGATCTCGGCAAGGATGGCATCGAGGTCGAGCGGTGCGGTATTCACGATCCGCGCATGGGGCGGGCAATGGCCAAGGATCGCCTCCGGGATCAGCGAACCGGCATAGAGGCACACCGGGCTGGCCGCGATCCGGTCGCGCGCCCGCA
>JAIYAA010000074.1 GCA_027489295.1 Sphingomonadales bacterium
ATGCTGCGGCTCGCCGAGACGCGGGACACGCTCAACGTGGTGGAAGACCAGGTGGGCTGCCCCAGCTCCGCGCTGGACATCGCCACGGCGGTGCTGAAGGTAGTCGAGCGCTGGCAGGCCGACGGCGCCGCCAGCGGGCTCTGGCACTTCACCGGATCGGGCGAGACCAACTGGGCCGACTTCGCGCGCGCGATTTTCGCGGAGAGCGCCAAGCATGGCGGCCCGGTGGCGGACGTTGTCGGCATCCCGAGTTCGGGCTATCCGACCCTGGCCAAGCGCCCGGCCAATTCGCGGCTCGATTGCACCCGGTTTGCGGAGTCCTTCGGCTACCGTGCGCCGCCGTGGCAGGATTCACTGCGCATGGTGCTGGATCGCTTGCTGTAGTAATGGCGCCGTGGGCACAGGCGGATAGGGCTGGTTGGTCGCTGTGTCCGCTACACAAGGCAATTATGGCGATTGTCATAACGATGTCGGGGAAAATGCAATGACTGCGCGAGGCGAGCTGAAGACATTCGTTGGCATTCAATACCTTCGCTTCTTCGCAGCTTTATTGGTCCTACTAGATCATACCTTCCAGATAATTGGGCAGGCCGGCCACGGTCAATTACCGCCCGCGTTCCCAGGTGGGGCTGCCGGAGTCGATGTATTCTTCGTAATTAGTGGCTTCATCATGACGCATATCTCGCGTCAGCCGGGCCTCAGCGCGCGTAGTTTCCTACTCGATAGGATAACGCGCGTCGCGCCGCCATATTGGCTGCTCACGCTAGTGGTAGCGGTGGTGCTTCTAATTAAACCCTCCGTCTTCAATTCGGTTCACTTGACAACGCCGATTTTCCTATCATCCATTGTGTTCATGACATGGCCAAATCCGTGGCTGCCGGGAAATCCACCGCTTCTTCAGGTCGGATGGACGCTTAACTACGAGATGTTTTTTTATTTAATCTTTGCCGTGTCGATGATTTTATCGAAAAGGTATAGAGTTGCAATCGCAATCGGATTCATCACGTTGCTTGCACTAGCGGGAACAGCTGCACCGCCGAACAACGTCTGGATAGAATTCTATACGTTCCCTATGATAGTCGAATTTGCTTTCGGAATGGCAATTGCGGTTTACACCCAACATCGCTCACTTTCCTTGCCACTATCGATACTAATATTTATTGCCGGCATTATACTACTCTCTGCATCTATGTTCGCCCCACTCGGCCGCATGAGTTCCATTCGGACCGTCCTATGGGGCTTTCCAGCAGCTCTAACTGTCCTCGGAATAGTTGCCCTCGAACAGAAGCGCCCCATGATACAAAGCGGGGCACTGCTACACCTCGGAAATGCGTCCTATTCTCTTTATTTGACGCATATCTTCATTCTAGGGATATGTCGCGTCGGCTGGCGTTATCTCGATGCCTTTAATATTGATGATGCATTTCTTCTGCTGAGCTGTATAGGCGGCTCGATCCTAGCCGGGCTTGCATTCTACTCGGCTGTTGAGAGACCTTTGATAAGAGCAACGCGTTCAAGATTGAAATTGAACCAGAAAATGACAGGGATTGATATTCGCTGCCAGCAGCAACACTGACCGCAGGACCTGCCACTTGACAGCCTGCGGCTTCCGGAACTTATGGCCTGTTGACACATTCGGGCAGCCACCCGCGGATGGCGGCGCGATTGAGGACGCTGGCAAGCGATAGCGCGGTCTTGTCGTAGCGGTTGGCGATGTGGCGTTGATGCTTGAGGCCGTCCAACGTGCGCCCGTTGCGGTTACGGTCTCGGGATCGACAGGAGTCGCAGGCGATTGGTTCGCGCCGGTAAGCCTTTTGGCGGGATAATCGGTGACGTGCTCCCCAGAAATCATGCCATTGGTACGTTAGCTCGTCAGCTGGAGACGCGTGATGCGGCGAAGCCGATTTGCCGAGGATCAGATCATTGGGGTGCAGCGGGCGCATGAGGCCGGCGTGAAGACCGCGGACCTGTGCGGAAGCACGGGATCAGCGATGCGGCCTTTTGCACCTGGAAGTCGAAATACGGTGGCCTGACGGTTTCCGACGCACCGCAGCTGCGGGCGCTGGAAGACGAGAACCGTAGGCTGAAGAAGCTGCTGGCGGAGTCGATGCTCGATGTGTCGGGGTTGAAGGATCTGCTGGAAAAAAACTGACGCGGTCTGTTGAGCGCTACGCTGCGGTGGAGAAGCTGATGGCCGATCACGGTTTCTCCGAGCGTCGCGCCTGCAGGCTGGTCGGGGTCAATCGGTCGGCGTGGCAATATGCGCCGCTTCACGGGAAAAGACGATGCTGTCCGCGCGCGGATGCGCGAGCTCGCGAACGAGCATCGTCGGTTCCGTATGCTGAACGTCCTCGACGATTACACCGGGAATGTCTGGCCTGTATCGTCGACACGTCGCTCTCGGGCCGGCAGGTCGTTCGTGAACTGAGCGCCATCGCCGAACGTCGCGGGCTGCCGTGCATGGTGGTCAGCGACAACGGTACCGAATTGACCAGTCACGCTGTCCTTGCTTGGTGCCAGGACACCGGAGTCGAGTGGCATTACATCGCGCCGAGCAAGCCGCAGCAGAACGGCTTCGCCGAAAGCTTTAATGGTCGCTTGCGCGACGAGTGCCTAAACGAGCACCTTTTCGCATCGCTGGCCGCAGCAAGACGGATCAGAGAGGCATGGCGGACGGACTACAACACCGTGTGTCCACACAGCAGCCTTCGCGGATTGGCACACCCGCCGAATTTACGAGCCGCCCCCGCCAAGGGCATAGAGATACCGAAGCTAAGTTATCAGCGGCCTGAAAACGGGGAGCGGGTCACTCACTTGGTATGTGCGGCTTAGATGCACGTGGGGATCACTGGCCGCTTCGCCCCCCCCCCGACTGCCAACACGACATTCCGTATCATCAACGAGCTGATGATAGCAACTTCTGATACCGGCTTGCCTTGATTCAGTTCAACACATTCACACCTTGAACGACCTTACAGCTACGCCGTTCGGCTGGCCACCTACATATACCAGCCCTCTCCCCCCGCTCGTGGGGGGAGGGTTCGCCCCGATCACGTAGACGCTGGCGAGATCCCGCTCGGTCAGGGAGCCACCTCAGGCACTGCATCAGCGCCGCGCCTCATGCTGTCGCTCGCGCCTCGGCAGCTCAGCCAGCACCGCGTGCTTGGCGCGCGCACTCAGCTCATTCCAATTGGCGATTTCCGTCGGCGTCCGCCAACAGCCAAGGCATAGCCGTATCTCCGCATCGAGGCGACAAATCTTGCGGCATGGCGATTCGGGCGGCACCGAGAACAGGCGGTCGAGCAGTCTCATCAGCGTTTAAAGTTCAACCCCGTCTTGCGGGCGAACTTAGCGATCCCGTTGACGAGAGGCGTGGGCGCATGATTCCGAATCGCCGCCTTCACTCGATGCAGCGGCGTCGCCTTATCGTGCTCGTTAACGGCCTTCCACCGTACAAAGTTCGAATATCCATAGCCGGTCGCGTCTGCATCGGCGCTGTAGTAATAGAGCGCCAGCGAGTTGCGGCGAACGTCCGGCGGCGTCTGCAGAGGCAGCGGCTGGCCGTGCCACGACTTGCCCGAAACCCGGAAGATCGCGAGGCGGTTGAACTTTGGCGCGATGCTGGAGACGCACTTGGTAGCGCCCTCGTCCCAAAGCTCCAGATTGCCCCCCAATCCTCCTGCCAGTCCGGCGTGCAGTAATAGATGCAGTTGATGAGCTGGTTCAGCCGCTTGTTCGGATGCCGCGAGGCATCAATATGCAGCATCAGCCGGCCGCCCGGACCCGTCGAGTGCAGGCCGCAGCCATTATGGTTGGGATCGGGCAGCAGATATTGGTGGCCGGTCAGCTTGTCTAGGAAGTTGCAGAAGATCCCCGACTGCAACTGCATCATCATCAGGCGCACGAACGGTGGAAACTGCTCCTCGTCGCCAGTGGTAACCTTCTCGATCCGGCGATCGCCGCTATGCGCGCTGTCGCCGGGCCCTTCGAGGCGCCACTTGATGTCGTCCAGCCCGGGAAAAGACGCGGCGATCCGCCGTGCGACATCGTCGGGCAGAAAATTGTCGATAGCGACATGCTCGTACGGCTCGGCATTCACAAATTGCTCGTATTATTGCTCCGCCAGCGCATCCATCCTCTCACGCGTGAAGAAATGGAAGTCAGACGTTTCGGTCGTGATCGGCATGCAAAACTCCCCCCGAATTCAGCTTTCTTGGTATACTTCCACCCGTCTGGGGACGGAAGGCGAAATCATGCCCCCCTGACCCTGTCGATCTATTTTCCGTGGTGATCGCGCACCAGCATCACTGCCGGCTTGATCAGCTTGATCGCCACTTCGCGCGCCGCTCGCGCGGGCGCAGCAAACAGACGATCGAACAGGATAACCCCACCATGGACCCGCTCGGCCGCGACGTCGTCGCGCATCTTGAAGGCTTGGATCACGTCGACTTGCGACACTAGCCTGCCCTTGATGCGATTAGCGACGTTTTCGCCGTGCACCACCTGCAGCCATACCGGGCGCCCGGGTACCTGCTTGATCGTCCACTTCTCGCCAAGCTCGTGATGGGCCTTGGCCCAGATGGTCTCGACGCTGGCCAGATCGCGCTCGACCAGCGAGGTGAACGGATTGCTGTGATCCGCGGCGGTGTACAGCCGTCCCTTTCGCATCGCGATGCCCTGGGTGAAGTTGAGCACCGTCTG
>JAIYAA010000389.1 GCA_027489295.1 Sphingomonadales bacterium
GCCTGGGCCGGGAATGTCATCGCCATCGGCCTTGCCAGCGGGTTCCTCGAGCCGCTGGAATCGACCAGCATCCACCTGATCCAGTCTGCCGTGGAGCGCGTGCTCAAGCTGCTGCCGGGGCGCCGTTCGCCCGCGGCGCTGCGCGACGCCTACAATGCGCAGACCGTGCACGAGATCGAGCGCATCCGCGACTTCGTCGTCCTCCATTATGCCGCCAACGACCGCGACGAGCCCTTCTGGCGCGAACGCCGCGAAGCGCCCCTGCCCGATGGCCTGGCCGAGAAAATCGCGTTGTGGCGGGAGAGCGGGGACATCGTCCGCGAGGACGGCGATCTGTTCGGGGAGGTTGCCTGGCTGCAGGTGCTTGCCGGCCAAGGCATCACCGCCCGGGGATATCATCCCGTCGCGGCCCAGCCGCCGCGCGCACAGATCGCGGAATATCTCGACCTGCTCGCCAAGCTGAATGCGCGCGAAGTCGCGCAGATGCCCACCCATGAAGAATTCGTCCGCGCGCATGGCGCCGCGGACACGGAGATTGCCGCGTGATCCGCAAGACTGTCCTCGCTTTTCTCGCCAGTGCGCTCGCCGCGACGCCCGTGGCTGCGCAGACCTATCGCGACCGCCTGCCCGAGGACGAAGTGCTCTACTTCCTCCTCCCCGATCGCTTCGACAATGGCGACACCGCCAATGATCGCGGCGGCCTGACCGGCGATCGCCTCGTCACCGGATACGATCCCACCTCCAAGGCTTTCTACCATGGCGGCGACATCAAGGGCGTGGCGGCGCGTCTCGACTATATCCAGGCGCTGGGCGCCACCGCGATCTGGGTGGGACCGATCTTCAAGAACAAGGCCGTACAGGGACCCAAGGGGCAGGAATCGGCCGGCTATCACGGCTATTGGATCACCGATTTCACCCAGGTCGACCCGCATTTCGGCACCAATGCCGAGTTCAAGGCGCTGGTGGATGCGGCGCACAAGCGCGGCATCAAGGTCTATATGGACATCGTCGTGAACCACACGGCGGATGTGATCCAGTATCGCGAGTGCGGCGACTGCAGCTACCGCAGCCGCGCCGACTATCCGTACGGACGCAGGGGCGGCGTCGCCGGTGCAGCCATCAACCCGGGCTTTGCCGGCGACGACCACCACAGCGCCGCCAACTTCGCCAAGCTGACCCGGCCCGACTACGCCTACACGCCCTATGTCCCCGAGGGCGAGAAGCAGGTGAAGGTGCCTGCCTGGCTCAACGATCCGATCTATTACCATAATCGCGGCAACTCGACCTTCGCGGGCGAGAGCTCGACCATGGGCGATTTCGTCGGCCTCGACGATCTGATGACCGAGCATCCGCGCGTCGTCGCGGGCATGATCGACATCTTCGGCGGTTGGATCGACCGCTTCGGCATCGACGGCTTCCGCATCGACACCGCGCGCCACGTGAACCCGGAATTCTGGCGGGCCTTCGTCCCCGCGATGCTGGCCCGCGCCAAGGCCCGGGGTATTCCGAACTTCCACATCTTCGGCGAGGTCGCCGATCCGGAGGTAGCGGCGCTCGCCCGGCACACCCGCGTCGACAAGTTCCCGGCGGTGCTCGATTTCGCCTTCAACCAGGCGGTAACCGATGTCGCGAGCGGCAAGGGCACCGATCGCCTGGCCAAGGCCTTCGCCGCCGATGTTCTGTACGAGGGCGGGGCATCGGCCGCGCAGCGCCTGCCAACCTTCGTCAGCAACCATGATGGGGGCCGCATCGCCACCTTCATCCGCCAGGCGCTGCCCAGGATCGGCCAGGACGAACTGTTCCAGCGCGTGCAGCTCGCGCAGGCGATGCTGCTGCTCCTGCGGGGCGTGCCGACCATCTATGCCGGCGACGAGCAGGGCTTTGTCAGCGACGGCAACGATCAGGACGCGCGCGAGGACATGTTCGGCAGCAAGGTGGCGAGCTACAACGACAACACGCTGCTCGGCACCACGGCGACCACTGCCACGCCCAGCTTCAACCCCGGCCACCCGCTGTTCCGCGAGATCGCGACTCTCGCCCGGCTGCGCACCAGCCACCCCGCGCTCACCCGCGGCCGGCAGGTCACCCGCTTCGCCAGCGACAAGCCCGGCCTGTTCGCCGTCTCGCGCTTCGATCCGAAGACCGGCGCGGAGACCGTGATCGCCTTCAACACGAGCCCCGAGCCCTGGAACGGCAACCTCCAGGTCGAAACCGGCTCCACCGCCTTCCGCACCCTGGCGGGCACCTGCCCCGCCAGCGCCGCTGCCCCCGGCAGCCTGACCCTTTCCCTTCCCGCCTTCGGCTACGCCGTCTGCGCGGCCGGAGCAGCCAAGTGAACCTGATGTCGATGCGTGACCTCTCCACCGAAATCCGGCCCTGGTGGCGCGGCGCGGTGATCTACCAGATCTATCCGCGCAGCTTCGCGGATTCGAACGGCGACGGTATCGGCGACCTGCCCGGCATCACCGCCCGGCTCGATCATGTCGCGGCGCTGGGCGTGGACGCAGTGTGGATCTCGCCCTTCTTCACGTCACCGATGCGGGACTTCGGCTATGACATCGCCGATTTCTGCGGGGTGGATCCCGTGTTCGGCACCCTTGCCGATTTCGACGCGCTGATCGAACGCGCCCATGCGCTGGGCCTCAAGGTGCTGATCGACCAGGTCTATTCGCACAGCTCGGACCAGCATCCCTGGTTCCGGGAAAGCCGCACCAGCCGCACCAACGCCAAGGCGGACTGGTATGTCTGGGCCGATGCCAAGCCCGACGGCAGCCCGCCCAACAACTGGCAGTCCGTCTTCGGCGGCCCGGCCTGGACCTGGGACGCGCGGCGCGGCCAATATTATCTCCACAATTTCCTGCGCGAGCAGCCCGACCTCAACTTCCACAACCCGGAGGTGCAGGCGGCCACGCTGGCCACCGCGAAGTTCTGGCTCGATCGCGGGGTCGACGGTTTCCGGCTGGATGCCATCAACTTCACGATGCACGATCCGCAACTGCGCGATAACCCGCCCGCGCCGGACAACGGCACCCCGCGCACCCGTCCGTTCGACTTTCAGCAGCACGTGTACAACCAGAGCCATGCGGACATCCCGCTGCTGCTCGAGAAGCTACGCGGGCTGGCCGATCGCTATCCCGGCCGGTTTACCGTCGCCGAGGTTGGCGGCCCTTCGCCCGAAGCGGAAATGCACCTGTTCACCGCCGGCGAGACGCGGCTCAACAGCGCCTATGGCTTCAACTTCCTCTACGCCGATCGCCTGACCCCAGCGCTGGTCCGCGACGCGGTCGGCGAATGGCCGGACACGCCGGACACCGGCTGGCCGAGCTGGGCGTTCGAGAACCATGACGCCCCCCGCGCCCTCTCGCGCTGGGTCGCGCCCGAGCACCGCAGCGCCTTCGCCGCGATGAAGATGCTGCTGCTGCTATCCTTACGCGGCAATGCGATCCTCTATTATGGCGAGGAGCTGGGCCTCACCCAGGTCGACATCGCCTATGAGGACCTGCAGGACCCGGAGGCGATCGCCAACTGGCCGCTGACGCTCAGCCGCGACGGCGCCCGTACGCCGATGCCCTGGGTGGCGGACGCCCCCCATGCCGGCTTCTCCGTCGCGCGCCCGTGGCTGCCGGTGGGCCCCGATCACACCGCGCTTGCCGCCGATGTGCAGGACAGCGATCCCGCCTCGCTGCTGCGCCTGACCCAGCGCCTGATCGCGCTGCGCCGTGCGCATCCGGCGCTCGTCGAAGGAGCGATGGAGGTGGTGCACGCCGACGAGGCGCTGCTCGTCTTCATCCGCACGCTGGGCGACGAGCGGATCGTCTGCGCCTTCAACTTCTCCGATGCCGCCGTCGCCCTGCCTGCCGGGCTGACCGACGCGGCGTCGCTGGTCGAGGCGCTGAACGGCGCCACCCTCGCCCAATTGCCCGCCTACGCCGCGCTGCTCGCGCGCTGAGTCCCCTCCCCACCCGGGAGACCTGGGGGCTGGCTTTACGCCAGCCCCCTTTTTCTTACTTGGGCATGCCGCTCAGTCCGCTCGCCTTGCGCAGCGCGTCGCCATCGAGGCGATAGCCGTCGAGGAACACGGTGTGGACGTGGCGCAGGTTGCGGATGTCCTGCTGCACATCGCCTTCGACCAGCACGATATCGGCGGTCTTGCCCGGTGCGATCGAGCCGACCCGATCCGCCATGCCCACCATCCGCGCGGGCACGATCGTGGCGGTCTGCAGCGCCTCGGCATTGGTCAAGCCGGCTTCCTGGTACAGCTCCAGCTCGCGCACCAGTTCCAGGCCATAGCCATCGGTGCCGGCGACGATCGGCACACCCGCCTTGTGCAGCCGCCCGACCACTTCCACCATCTTGCCGAAGCTCTTGCGAAAATCGTCGCGGGTGAGCCCGTCGAACAGCGGATAGCCGCCGATCTTCCAGCCGCGCGCGACCGAAGGCGGCGCGACCTCGGTGAACGCCGCATATTCAAGCGGCACCGTGCTGCCATCGGACGTCATCAGCGGCTCCCAAACCGTCAGCGTCGGGTCGATGATCGTCTTGCGCTTGGCGAGCTCGGCATAGAAGGCGCGCAGCTCGGGCGAGTCCAGGTTCAAGTCCTTGCCATATTTCGCCGGGCCCTCCAGCCGGGCGGCGGTGTTCGCCTTGTCCACCACGTCCTGCGGCATCGCCTGCATCAGGATGAAGTTGATATGGGTGACCTCGTCATAGCCGGCGCGCACCGCATCCAGCGGCCGCATGCGTGCGGGCACATGACCGTGGACGTGGAGGCCAAGCTTGTGCGCCTCGGCCGCGGCCGGCGCGATCCAGGCCGGGTCCATCGAGGTGTAGAACTTCACCCCCCACATGCCGGCTGCCTTGATCTTGTCGACCGCAGCGATCGCCTCCGCCGCCGAGGATACGGTGAGCGCGCCCTGCGCCGCCAGCGGATCCTTCTTGTCGATGATCACCGAGACCTTGCCGTCGGGCGCCAGCAGGTCACCGGCAGCGCGGCGCTTGAAGATGCTCTGCGCATCCTCGATCGACGAGCCCGGGCTGCGATAGTTGGTCATGCCGGTGGCGACGTTCTGGAGCAGGTTCCAGTCGTCGCCGACATGCTGGTGCGAGTCCCACAGGCCGGGCAGCAGCGTGCGGCCGCGGCCGTCGATCACCGTCATCGCCTTGGTCGCGCGGATGCTGCCCGCGGGACCGACCTTCACCACCTTGCCGTCGGCGATCAGCACCGACTGGTTGGGAAGATACCGGCCGCCTACCGAATCGAACAGCAGCACATGGTCGACCAGCGTCGGCGTGCGATTGGCAGGCGCCAGGAAGCGGTGTGCCACCTCGCGCACCATCGCCGCCGTCTCCTGGTCCTGCACGTCCTTCAGCTTCGGGCCGGCCGCCTCATACCCCGCTGGCAGCAGCGACATGCCACCGGCGCTGCCGAAGTAACGGTTCTGCGCGTCGAGCCATACCGGCGAGGGCGAAAAGCCCGTGCCCTTCACGAAGGCCAGCTTGAGCGTTTTCTTGCCGGCCAGTCCATCGATCTCCACCGCCTTGCCGATGGTGATGCTGGCATGGCCGGTCGGCAGCAGGTCGATCCCCGCCGGGCCCGCCGCGACCAGTGCATTGATGTCCTGCTCGCCCGCCAGCCACGGGCCGCCATAGCTGTTGTAGCGCGCCTTGCCGAACGGCTTCTCGCCTGAGTCAACCGCGGTCTTCCAATGGGCGACGCCGGCACCGTCGACGCTGAAATTCTCGGTCGCGTCGCCGCTGTCGGTGAAGCCGCGCACGGCGAGACCGGTCGGGCGCCCGTCGGGTCCGATGGTGACTACCTCGTCGGTCTCGGTGATCCAGCCGCGCAGCGACATCGACATGCGATAGGCGATCCGCCCATCGGCCAGCGTCCAGGACCAGACATCGCCATGCTTCCCGGCCGCCGAGCTGATCGTATAATGCCGCGCATCGGCAGGCGCGGTCATCAGATCCGCCTTCTGCGTCTGTGCGGCGGCCGGCAGAACGATGGCCGTGGCCAGCAAGAGCCCGAGACGAAAAGCGCGCATGGCGACCCCCAACAAGTGTTTCGGGCCATGTCTGACACGGTCTCCCGCACGGAGCAATCTTCGGCCGCATGACGCCTCTTATGAGGACCTTCGCGGAAAGGAAGGAAACCGCATGGCCTGACCATTCCATGGTTGACGGCCAGACCAAAGCATGGAAGATAACGCTAACATGTAGCGCTAACATGACGCGGGCAAATGAAGCCTGCGCGCAGCGGGGATGAGGATGCATGGGCCTGAGGACGCACATGTCGCCATACAAGAATAGCGCCGGGCCATAGGCTGGCCGGGCGCTGCTGCGTCTTGCAACGGCACCGACCCGACATCGCCACCCACCGCAATGACTGTCGCGCCCTTGCTGGCGCCACGGTCTGACATGCGCCGTGCGCGAAGCCCGGCGACCGCAACGATCAACGAACGGCAACGCGCCGAAACGACCATGAGGGGACCTGAAAATGACATCGATGAACCGCAGTTTCCGCCCTGCCCGCCATGTCCTGCTGTGCGCGACGATCCTCAGCGCCAGCTGCGCCTCGACCGCCTGGGCACAGACCGCCCCCGCCGCGCCGCAAGCCGGTGAGGCGCCCGTCGCGCAGGGCGCGGAGCAGGAAATCGTCGTCACCGGATACCGCCAGAGCCTTGCCAAGGCGGTCAACGCCAAGCGCGACGCGACCGGCTTCACCGACTCGATCTTCGCCGAAGACATCGGCAAGTTCCCGGACACCAACATTGCGGAATCGTTCAACCGCATCCCCGGCATCACGATCAGCCGCGACGTGACCGGCGAGGGCGTGAACGTCGCGATCCGCGGCCTCGGCTCCAACTTCACCAACGTGACGCTGAACGGCGCGCCGATCGCGGTTGCCTCCTCGGGCGCGACCGACGCGCAGGGCACCGATCGCTCGGTCGACCTCAGCTTCTTCCCGACCGATCTGTTCACCAAGCTGACCGTGAACAAGAGCTATACCGCCAACCTGCTGGAGGGCGGCGCGGCTGGCAATGTCGATCTGCGCTCGGCGCGTCCGTTCGATCGGCCGGACTCGTTCATCGCCTACAACCTGCAGGGCTCGAACCAGGAGCCGGAGAAGCGGATCGGCGGCCGCGGCTCGCTGATCGGCAGCTGGCATAACGACACGATCGGTATCCTTGCCGGTGTCTCCGCCCAGCGACTCTACACCCGCACCAAGGGCTTCGAGACGATCGGCTACACCAATCCGTCGCTGACCGCCGCGCAGTGCGGCACGGGCAACACCTGCAACACGCAGTATGGCGGCAACAACTTCACGATCCCGGCAACGGTGCCGGTGGGCGCAGGCGCGGGGCTGGTCGCCGGCACGGTGATCGACAATGCCTTCCTGCTCGCCAAGAACCCGGGTGCCACGATCCAGCAGATCGACAACGGCCTGATCCCGCGTCTTGGCCGCGTTGCCGACATCCGGGGGCCGCGCGATCGCATCAACGCGATCGTCAGCGCCGAATATCGGCCGTCGGACACGCTGCATTTCTATGTCGACGGGCTGTACGGCTACAAGCACAACGAGCTGATCCGCGAGGACATGGCCTGGATCGGCCGCAACGGTGCCGCGATCCCGACCAACCTGAAGTTCGACAAGGCGGATTGCAGCGCCGGCTGCACCGTCACTTCCGGCACCTTTGCCAACACCCAGTTCTTCGACGAATTCCGCCCCTATTACGAAACGACCGAGCTGTTCAGCGTCAATCCCGGCGCGGAATGGACGATCGACGACAAGCTGAAGGCCAATCTGCAGGCGAACTATGCCCGCTCGACCTTCCACCGCGAGAGCCCCACGGTCGGCTTCACCACCCCGCTGGGCCAAGGCGCGACCGTCACCTACACCAACAATGGCGGCATCCCCGACATCAAGAGCAGCCTTGATCTCAACAATCCGGCGAATTTCGGATGGTACACCGGCAGCCGCGTCAACATGCAGGACGAGCGCCGGCGCAACCAGAACAAGGGCGTGCGCGGCGACCTGACCTGGGGCGACAAGGCGCTGAACCTGCAGGTCGGCGCCGCCTATGATGACGTCTCGCGCCGGATCCGCGGCTATGACAACACCCAGGCCTGGCAGAATGCCGTGTGCGGCAACAATCCCAGCATCTTCGTGCCAAGCCCCAACTCGCAGCCGCCCTGCGAGGGGCTGAGCGTCAAGGGCGCGGCGCCAGCCGGCTATCCCACTTATCCGGGCTATGGCACCGGCTATACCGCCGGGCAGACCGGCACCGTCTCCTATGGCGGCTCGCTGATCCCGAACAGCGCCGCGCCGACCTATCTGAAGCCCGGCCCCGCCGGCTTCGTGACGGTGGACTGGGATGCGTTCCGCAAGGCCAGCAACTATGACAGCTTCCACGACAACACGCCGGAGAGCGGAGGCGCCAACACCGGCGCCAGCGGCGGCTATATCCGCGAAGTCGTCAAGTCCGCCTTCGCGACGCTGAGCGGCGAGCAGATGGTCGGCGACAACACGCTGCGCTTCAACGCCGGCGTGCGCTACGTCAACACCATCCAGACGATCCAGGGCCGCGTCTCGATCGCGGATCCGCGCAACGCGACCGCGGGCGGCACCCAGATCGCGGATGGCAGCCGCTACCCGAACCTCGTCACCCTCGTCTCGACGCGCAACAACTACACGCGCTGGCTGCCCGCCGCGACGCTGGCCTATGACGTCGGCCCGCATGCGGTGGTCCGCCTCGCCGCTTCCAAGACGATGACCCGGCCCGATCCCTCGGCCCAGCTGCCGGGCGTGAGCTTCGGCGCGCCCTCGGCCGATCAGGCGACGATCGGCAACCCGGCGCTGAAGCCCTATCTGTCGACCAACATCGATCTCGGCTTCGAATATTACACGGGCCGGGAAGGCGTGATCAGCTTCAACGCGTTCCGCAAGTCGATCGAGGGCTTCACGACCAGCGCCAACACCACGGTGCCGTTCTCGGCACTCGCCCAGTACGGCATCACCTACGACACGCTGAACCCGACCCAGCAGATCGCGATCAACTCGCGCGGCGGCCCGGGCGCGGCGACCGTGCTGGTCACCAGCCAGGTCAACGTGCCGAACAAGCTGAAGATCAACGGCCTGGAATTGCAGTGGGTCCAGCCGCTCGACTTCCTTACCGAGAAGCTGGGCGTGCGCGGCTTCGGCTTCAACGCGAACGCGACCATCGTCGACCAGAGCAACGACGGCGCCGCAACCGCGACGGGCGTCTCGCCCTTCACCTACAACGTCACCGGCTATTACGAGCGGAACGGCGTGATGCTGCGCGTGTCGGTCACCTCGCGCGAAGGCTCGGTGAACAGCGGCACCTCGCAGAACAGCATCCCGACGGCGGCGCTGTACAATGCCGACTATACCAGCTGGGACTTCTCCTCGGCGTTCGACCTCGACAAGCTGTTCGGCGTGAAGAAGGCGCCGCAGCTGACCATCAACGTCTCGAACTTCACCAACGCGACGCTGCGCTCCTACTTCCAGTTCCCGAACGCGACGTTCACCCAGTACAAGCCCGGTCGCCAGTTCCTGATCGGCCTGCGCGGCAGCTTCTGACGGGTGCCCACGGAAAAAGGGGGCGGCTGCCACGGCAGTCGCCCCCCCTTTTTCATCCCGTCCCCCGCTCAGCCCCGCGCTGCGGCCATATCGGCCAGCCATTCCTCCAGGTTCGTCCAGCCATCCCCGTTGCGGTCGGCGTTGCCGTCGCGGTGATCATGCGGATTGAGGCCATGGGCAACCTCCCACGCATCGGGCATCCCGTCGGCATCGCTGTCCTTGGGCGCGGGCGTGCTCTTGAGCTCGGGCCAGCCGCCCACCTCGCGCTGGCTGTCGATCTGGCGCCCGGTGCGGTTGCGCACGCCGGCGACGATCCGGGCATCGACGCTGTCGCGCGCCTTGGAGGCCCCCGCCCCCGCCAGCACCCTTTCATAGGCCTGAGCTGCGGAATCGCGGGTCACCGCCGGCATCGGCACCGGCGCGGTCAGCCGATAGCCCTCGGGCGAAATGCCGTCGACCAGGCTCCACGGATCGGCGGGGAGCGTGCCGTTCATGCTGTTGCCGGCGAACCATGCTCGGGCCAGCGTGTTGCTCTCGTGAAAGGCGATCGGTTTCTCCGATTGCGGCCCCATCACATAGGCATTGTCGACGAAATTGTAGCGGGCGAGCGTCGCCTTGTCGGCATTGTAGCCCGACCAGCCCTTGCCCCAATTGTAGAAGACGTTGGAACGGAAATCGAAGAATGCGCCCTCGGGATCGACGTCGGGCCCGGTATAGTTGCCGGGACGCGGCATGCGCGCCTCGTGGTTGGCCCAGAGATTGTGGTGGAAGCTGATCCGCGCTCCCCGGCCGCCGCGGATCAGGCTGCCATAGCCATGCTCGCCCTTGGCGTGCAGCGAATGGGTGAGCGACTCCGCGATGATCGACCATTGCACGGTCAGGTCCCAGAATCCTTCGCCCGCCTTGGTGTAGTTGGCCGAAGCCGACAGCGTCTCGTCCACCGACCAGCTCGCCGAGACGTGATCTAGGACGATGCGGTGGCCGCCGAGGATCCAGATCGCGTCGGATTCGGTCCGGCTCTCGTCGCCCAGCCGCGATCGGATATAGCGGATCACCACGTCGTCGGCGGCGACCTCCAGCGGGTGATCGCGCAGGGTAATGCCGTCGCCCGGCGCCGACTGGCCGGCGATCGTCACCCGCCCCTCGCGGATACGCAGCGGCTTTTCCAGCCGGATGGTGCCGGAGACGCGGAACAGGATCGTCCGCGGCCCCGGCGTTTCCACCGCTTCGCGCAAGCTGCCCGGTCCGCGATCGTTGAGCGTGGTGACAAACAGCACTCTGCCGCCACGCCCGCCCAGCGCATGGGCGCCTGCCCCTTCCGCGCCGGGAAAGGCGAGCACCGGGCGTTCCTGCGCCACGGCAGGCCCCGCCGAGGCGAGCAGAAGAACGAGCGCCCCGACCGCTCGCATCAGAAGCTCATCCGCACGCCAGCCGTGACGATCCGCCCCGTGCTGCCATAGTTCTGCGAGACCGGATTGGCGGCATACATGGTCCGGTATTGCGGCTGGTTGGTCAGGTTGCGGGCCTCCAGGGTGAAACGGGCGAACTTGGTGACGTTGATCGCGAACGCGGCGTCGAGATTGAACTGGTTTTCGTTATAACCGAAGTCCGCAAACACCGGCGAGTTGCACGCCGCGCCCGCATTGGTGGTCGTCCCCACCGAACAGGTCCCCGTCGCCAGCGGGAAGCGGTTCACGTAGCGCGTGCGATAGGCGCCCGAGAAGCGCAGCGACCAGAGCTCGTTCTCGTAATAGAGTGTGGCGTTGAACGAATCCGGCGAGGTATTGAGGAAGGGCGCGCTCGCGTAGCTGTTCTGCGCGGTGCCCGCACCGCCGGCCTGGGTCGTCGCCAGCACCGTGCCGGTCAGATAGCTCAGGCTCGACGCGATGTGGGTGTAGTTCGCGGTCACACCCATCTTGTTGAACGGCGCGGGCAGGAACCAGAAATCGGTCTGCAGATTGACCTCGATGCCCTTGATCGTGCCGCCCGGCGCATCCTTGAACTGGCGCACCGCCCAGGTGCCGCCATTCTGGGTATAGGCCTTGAGCGTCGCGTCGGTCATCGAGGCGAGGATCTGGTTGTAGATCGCCGGCTCGAACACGGTCGACAGCGGTGCCTCGCCCGCGATCTGCTGGGGGAAGCTCTCGAGATTCTTCTTGAACAGCGCGACCGCGATCAGGCCATTGTTCCGGAAGTATTTCTCGATGCTTAGATCGAGGTTGGTGGCGCGGAACGGACTGAGATAGGGGTTGCCGACGGTGAGCGACGGCGCCGATCCGTTGACCGCCAGCGTGCTGGAGAAGGCGGTGGTGCCCGGCGTGAGGCTGGATAGCTGCGGGCGCGACATCACCTTGGCCGCGGCAAAGCGGATCAGCAGGCCGGGCTTGGCCTCCCAGTTGACGTTGGTCGAGGGCAGCCAGTCCCAATATTCGTTGTTGGCGACCACCGCGATGCCCGCGATGCCATCCGCACCGCCGACATTGCCGCTCCCCTTCACCTTCGTGTTGGCGACCCGCAGGCCGACATTGCCACGCAGCGGTCCACCGAGCAGGGTCAGGTCGTAATCGACCTGGAAGAACCCCGAGGCGTCGCGTTCCTCGACGCCGCCGCCCTGGCGACCGTCGGGCACCACGCGGAAATCCCCCCATTTGTTGACGCAGTTGCAGTCGATCCCGAAGGCGTTGACGAACTTGCCGAGATCGGGGGCGAAGAAGCTCGTCGGCGTGCCCGCCGGCAGGGTCAGCCCCTGCCCGAAGCCATAGACGCTGCCGAGGTCGGTCACCTTCAGCTTGGCCTCTGCCAGCGTCGGGTTCAGCGCCTCGATCGACTGGCTGCGGCGCTGCTGATCGGCCCCGTACTTGAACTTCTTGTAGGTGCCGCCGAAGCGGATGGTCATCTCGGGCACCGCCTCGAAGGCAAAGTTCAGCCGGCCGACACGATATTCGTTGGTCACCTGGTTCTTGAACACGCGGATGGTCGACAGGCCCTTCACCAGCGTCCAGCTGCTCGGGTCCGCGACATTGAAGCCGGGGTTGAACACCGGCATCTTGCCACCGCCGCGCTCGTCGAAGACATAGCCGTTCTGGTCGATCGCGTTGACCTCGGCGAGATAGCCGGTGGCATCGAACACCGATTTCGACCAGCCGAGCGTGCCTTCCATCGTCAGCCGCTCGCCGAAATCCTGGCGCAGGTTCAGCGTCGCCTGCTTGAACTCGGTCGACCCGCTCTGGCTGTCGATCGAGCTGCGCCAGTCGACCCGGTCGAGCTGGAGGTAATCGGCCTGGCCCGCGGCATTCACATTGGCCGCGCGCACCACCGTGTTCGGGCGGCCCATCAGCTGGGTGTAATAGCCGGTCTGGTTCGCCGTCGCGACATAGCCGGGCGAGTTGAGGTTGTTGTAATAGTCGTACGCGCTGAGATTGTTGGGATTGTAGCTGTTGAAATAGCCGGGCAGCACGCTGGTGCCGTTGAGCTGCTGGCCGCAATCGACGATCGCGCTCTGCACGCAGTTCGGATAGAGGGCGACGCGGTCGGCATAGCCGTTTGTGGTGCCGGCGGCGCGCAGCGTGTTCTGGGTAACTCGGGTGTTGGTGCCGTTGCGGTTCAGGCCGATCGGCGTGATGCCGGCCAGTTCGCTGTCCTGATCGTACTTCGAATACACCCCGTCGAAAATGATCTCGGTGCGTTCGGTCGGCTGCCACTGCGCCGTCGCGGTCAGGCCGAGCCGCTCGTACTTCAGCTTCTGCCGGTTGATCGAAGGCAGGCCGGGGATGATCGTGGTCGGCGTGAGCAGCGCATAGGCCGCCGGATCGGAGCCGAAGGTGGCGCCGGTGCCGCCAGGTCGCGCGAAACCATAGACCGGCGGCGTAACGCCGTTGATCTGCGAGTTGCGATACACATAGTCGAACACGCCGATGCCGCGGCGGTAGGAATCGATCTGCTGCTCCTGCTTCTGGTAGGCGCCGGAGACCAGGATCCCGAAATTATCCGTCAGCTTGACCGAGGCGAGACCGGTGAAGCGCGGGTTCCACGTCTTGCCGTTCTCGCGATACTCGGCTTCCCCGCCCAGCGCGAAGCGATTGCCCTTGTAGGCGAGCGGCCGCCCGGTGGTCAGGTCGATGATCGCACCCAGCGAGCCTTCGTCATCGGATGCCGCGGTCGACTTGGTGATCTTCACGCCGCCGAAAAGCTCGGACGCGAAGGTATTGAAATCGAAGCCTCGGCTGCGGTTCGCGCCGGAATCGGACTGGTTGCCGCCGGCGACGTTCTGCGCATCGGCACCGTTCAGCCGCACCGACTGGAAATCGCCGCCCAGGCCGCGCACCGTGATCGATCGGCCCTCGCCGTTGTCGCGGTCGATCGAAATGCCCGGCAGACGCTGGATCGATTCCGCCAGGTTCGCATCGGGAAAGTCTGCGATGTCCTCCGCAGTGATCGCGTCGACGATCTGGTTCGAGCGGCGCTTCAGGTTCAGCGCGTTCTGCAGCGACGCGCGGAAACCGGTGACAATGATCTCTTCGCCGGTCTGCGGCGCGATCGGCGACGGCTCTTCCTGCACGCTCGCATCGCGCTGGGCGTCCGCAGCGGCAACCGGATTGCCTTCCTTCACCTGCGCAAACGCCGGCGTGGCGAACGCCAGCGCCAGCCCGATCGCGCCGATCGACGCGCCGAACCGCAGATTGCCCCCTGCGACTGCGTTCGAATTGCCTAGATTTCCCATCTGGACCTCCCCTTATTTCGCTTTCCGCATGACGCCATGCCGCGCCGCGAAGCGAAGGGAAGTTACGCGCAGCCGCTGCCGCAAACGCGGCAGAAGCCGACGCGCTTGCGATGAATCAGGGCCGCGACTTTCCTCTCCCGCGCTCCTGGCGACTCTTGCGTTCGCCTTGGCGCAAGCGCTGCGTCACGCTTGGTTGGGTGTATTTGTTGCAGTCGGCGCGGTTATGTCAACCGGTGTCATCGACGGTCTTACAACAATTTCGCCCCTTGCGACCCAATGGCAACAGGCGGATCAGTCGTCCGCGCGGCGGGGCGGCGCCACCGAGGCGCGATGGATCAGCGTCGAGGGGAACAAGGAAGGCTCCTCAACCCCCTGATCGTCGCCGAAAAACTCGGCGAGCAGCTTGAGCGCGGCGGAACGGCCCATCGAGATGATCGGCCAGTGCACCGTCGTCATCGGCGGCCAGATGTGCGAGGCGATCGCGGTATCGTCGAACCCGATGATCGACAGGTCCTCGGGCACGCTCATCCCCCGCCGTCGCGCGGCATGGAGCGTGGCGGCGGCCATCTCGTCGTTCGAGGCGAAGATCGCAGTAGGGCGCGGCGACAGGTCCAGCAGCCGGTCGGCGGCGGCGAGCCCGCTCTCGAACGTGTAGGTGCCGTCGGCGATCAGGCTGCGCGGCAGCTTGATGCCGGCCTCCGCCAGCGCCTGCTCGAAACCCTTGCGACGCTCGCGGGCCGAACGGAAGCCGTGCGGGCCGGCGATCAGGCCGATGCGGCGATGGCCCAGCGCGATCAGATGGTTGACCGCCTCGACCACCACGTCGCTGTCGTTCGAGGCGACCATATGCTCGGGCGTGTCGAGCGCGGTCGAGCCCATGCGGACATAGCGCGTGCCGAGATCGCGGCAAAGCTCGGCAAGCATGTCGTTTTCGGAAACCGGCGGCAGGATCAGCACGCCGTACAGACGCTGGCGCTCCAGAAAGGCGCGCACGTCCGACAGCATGGTCGAGGAGCCCCGGTCGATCGGGCGCACGATCAGCTCGAACTCGGTGTCGCGGATCGCCTCCAGGATGCCGGCCTGGACGTTCATCACCATCTGCGCATTGGGATTGTCGTGGATCAGCCCGAGCAGGAAATTGCGCCGCAACGCCAGCGCCCGGGCCTGCACGTTGGGCACATAGCCCAGGTCTGCAATCACCGCCTCCACCTTGGCGCGAGTATCGTCGTTGAGCAGAGGCGAACGGTTGATGACGCGGCTGACGGTCTTTTTCGAGACGCCGGCGATCCGCGCGACATCGTTGATGGTGGGCTTTCCCGTCTTCTCCATGGCCCGATGCTATACGGCGGCGCGAACGATTGCGATAGCCGGACACAGCACAGATAAGATGCTGCGCTGCCGCAATTTTCAGCTGCCCGGCTGGATATAGGGGACCCGCGCGAACAGTTCGCGTTCCCAGCCCCGCGGGTCGCTGGCCATCCGGCTGGCCGCGTCGAACAGCATCGTTGCGCGGGAGGGCAGCGTGTAGGGGTCCCAGGCGGGCAGACCCGGCGCGGCCGGCCTGCCGCTCCGCGCGAGCGCGGCGAAGGCACCCATCACCTGCCGGCTCAGACGCTGGGCCGCTGCGCCGATGCCGGTGAAGGATCCGGGTGCCGCCAACGTGCCGAACGCGAGCGCGATGTCCATCGTGTGCGGGGCACCGCGTTCAGGCTGCGTCGGCGAGGCGAAATCGACCCGATAGACCCAGGTCGCCTTGGCCCCGGCGGCAGCGCGCGCCTCTGCCTCGATGACCTGCCCGCGCCAGCTGCGCCCGGCGGTGGTGGCGCGGTAGAAGATGTCCTGCGGCGTATCCGACGGGAAATGCGCGCGATATTCGGCCACCACCCATTCGGGCAGGATGTCGATCTTGAGATCCGGCGCCATCCGCGCGGCGAGATTGTCCCAGGTCAGCGTGCGGGTCCGCTCCGACCCGGGGTCGATGAAGGCGCGCGTCTCGTCATGCGTGTTGCCGAGGATCATCGGGATCGCCAGCGATTGCGGATGGGCGTCGGGCCAGAACGGGTGGCGGTGGAGCCATCTCATGTCGAGCACCGGCCCGAAATAGACGCCGCCGCCCAGGATCGGATCGCGGGCATCCTGCGCCACGATGAGCTTCTCGACCGGCGCGGTGAGGGCCGCCTCCAGCCCGCCGCCAAGCCGCTCCAGAAATGCCTGCGCCCGTGCGGTGGCGTTCAGTGGTCCCGACGCGGTGACTTGCTGGCCGCTCATCGTCGCCGCACTGTGGAACAGGCCCCTGGCCGCGGGCATGCCCATCAGCGTGGCGATCTTGGCGCCGCCGCCCGACTGGCCGAACAGGAAAACGCGGGCCGGATCGCCGCCGAACGCCGCGATATTGTCGCGGATCCAGCGCAGCGCGAGGATCAGGTCCAACTGGCCGGCATTGCCGCTGTCGGGAAAGCGTGGGTCGAGCCGGGCGAGATAGAGGTAGCCGAACGCGTTGAGCCGGTGGTTCACCGTCACCACCACCACGTCCTCGGTCCGCGCCAGCGTTGCCCCGTCGTTCAGCGGATCGGTGACGCTGCCGTTCGAATAGGCCCCGCCGTGGAAGTAGACCATTACCGGCCGGCGCGCGGCGCGTTCGGTGCCCGGCGTCCACAGGTTGAGGAACAGGCAGTCCTCGGACTGGGGCTCGTTCTTGAGGCCGCGCTGTGGGCAGATCGGCCCGAAGGCCTGCACCGTCGCCTCCGCGCGCGATGCGGCGACAGGCGCCCGGAAACGCTCGGCCCTGCCGTAGCGAATGCCGAGAAAGCGGGAGAGTCCCCCTTCCCGCGTTCCCGTGAACCGTCCGGCGGCCGCATCGACCACCGGATCGCCGGCGGCCCAGGCGCGCGGTGGCAGGGTGAGCGCGAACCCGCCCGCCAGCACCGCGCGCCGGCTGGTCACCGCCGCACGTCCAGCCCGCCCTCGGCAAAGGCGGCGAGGTCGGCGCGGGTGAACAGGCTCGCGTCGCCAGGCAGCGAGTGCTTGAGCGCGGTCAGCGCCAGCCCCGCCTCGGCCATTGCCTTGGCGTCACAGCCTTCGAGCAAACCGTGGAGCACGCCGGCCGCAAAGGCGTCGCCGCCGCCAATCCGGTCGACGATGCCGCTGACGCGCAGTTCCTCGGTCTGGTGGCTGCCCGCGCGGGTATCGACGCGCGCGGCGATGCGGTGGCTGTCGACATCGTCGACATGCCGCGCGGTGGAGGCAATCAGCTGGAGCTTCGGGAAGGCCGCGAACGCCGCCTCCGCCGCCTCGCGCCGGCGATCGGCGCCGTCGCCGGAGAAATGCTCGCCGAGCAGCAGCGAGATGTCGCGGTGGTTGCCGAACAGGATCTCGGCATGGCCAATCAGCTGGCTCAGCACGCTGCGCGGATCGCTGTCCCAGGCTTCCCACAGCTTGGCGCGATAGTTGCCGTCGAACGACACCGAGATGCCGCGCTTGGCTGCCGCCTCGGCCGCGGCGATGGCGGCGGCGGCGGTGTTCGGCCCCAGTGCGGGCGTGATGCCGGAGAGGTGCAGGCGCGTCACGCCGTCCAGCAGCGTGTGCCAGTCCCATGCCGCGGCGGGGCGATCGGCGAACACCGAATGCGCACGGTCATAGACGATCTCCGACGCGCGCAGGCCGGCGCCGGGGGTGAGGAAATACAGGCCCATGCGGCCAGACTCGGACACCACCTTGCGGGCATCCACGCCACGCCGGCGCAGTTCGCCGATTGCCGCAGCGCCGAGCGGATTGTCCGCCACCGCGCTGATCATCGCCACGTCGTGCCCCAGGCAGGCGAGCCCGGTGGCGACATTCGCCTCTGCCCCGGCGATCGCCACGTCGAGCTTGGGCGTCTGCAGCAGCAGTTCGCGGCCCGGCGGCGACAGCCGCAGCATCATTTCCCCAAAGAACGCGAACGTCATCGTGCCAGCCAGCCTCCGTCAACGGCGAGAACATGGCCCTGCACATAGTCCGAAGCGCGCGAGGCGAGGAAGACCGCAGCGCCCCCCAGATCCTCCGGATCGCCCCAGCGGGCCGCCGGGATGCGCTCGAGGATCTGGCGGTTGCGGGTCTCGTCGGCCTGCAGCGCGGCGGTGTTGTTGGTGGCGATATAGCCCGGCGCGATCGCGTTCACGTTCACGCCCTTCGCCGCCCATTCGTTGGCCAGCAGCTTGGTGAGCCCGCCGATGCCGGACTTGGAGGCGGTATAGCTCGGCACGCGGATGCCGCCCTGGAAGGTGAGCATCGAGGCGATGTTGATGATCCGCCCGCGCTCGCCGGTTTCGCTGAAGCGGCGGACCATGAACTTGCCCGCGGCCTGGCAGAGGAAGAACACCGACTTGAGATTGGTATCGACCACCGCATCCCAATCCTCCTCGGTGAAATCGAGGCTGTCGGCGCGGCGGATGATCCCGGCATTGTTCACCAGGATGTCGATTTTCCCCAGCTTATCCACAGCCTCGTCCACAACCCTTTGCACAGGTTCGATGGTCGAGAGATCGGCCGAGACGATCTCGGCGCGGCGGCCGAGATCGCGCACCTTGGCGACGGTTTCCTCCGCTGGAGTGCGGCCGACGGCGGCGATATCCGCGCCGGCAGCCGCAAGTGCGAGCGCAATGCCCTGGCCGATGCCGGTATTGGCGCCGGTGATGACGGCCACCTGGCCGGTGAGATCGAACGGGTTGGTCATGGATACCCCTCTCCCCCTCCCAAGCGCGGGAGGGGGGTGTTGGTGCGATTACGAAAGGCTGCGCAGATAGTCGCTGATCGCCGCATCCTGCGAATTGGCGTAGAAATACTCTGCGAACTTCTCGCCGGCGATCGCCGCGCGCAGCAGATCCTGGTCCACCGTCTTCAGCACGGTGAGCATGTCGTTGCAGGTCACGCGCTTGAGGTCCGACAGGATTCCGCGGTTCTTGCGCATGATCTCGGCGCGTTCGCGCGGATAGCCGAGGCCGCGCTCGCCCTCGAACAGCTTGCGGTACACGTCTTCCAGGTTGAGCTCCGCCGCCCAGCCGAAGCCCTTGGCATAGGGCATCGAGATCGCGTTGCCGTCGTTGATCTGGCCGAACAGGAAGGCATCGGTCGGGTCGATCACCAGGCCGCAGAACACGCCGGGCATGGCGTTGCAGGCGAGCATCGAGCCCATCCCGGTGCCGCAGCCGGTGACGACGAAATCCGCCGCCTTGGAATTGAGCAGGATGCCGGCAAGCAGGCCGTTCATCACATAGGTAAGCGAGGCGGAGTCCTCGGCCGAATACATGCCGTAGTTGAACACCTGGTGGCCCAGCGGCTCGGCGACGTTGCTGAGCGCCTTGTGGATGATGCCGTTCTTGGCCGCCTGGCTGTTCTCGCTGATCAGCGCAATCTTCATGGTCCTCGTCCCTCTGCTTGTGACGACACCGGTTACCATAGCCGGTCCGGTGGCGCCTGCGTTTGTGCGGATGCCGTGTCCATCTCGGCCACCGCATCCCGTTTTTCAACCATCTATCGCCTTCAGGCGCGGGTGGGCGAGCCCAGCTTGTACGCCTTGCGGACCAGCCCGTTGGTCAGTTCGAAGGCCAGTTCCGCCGCCTCCCAGTCAAGCAGCCGCCCCTCGGCGACCAGCTGCGCAAGGAACCCGCAATCGATCCGCCGCGCGACGTCGTGCCGGGCCGGGATCGAGAGGAAGGCGCGGGTATCGTCGTTGAAACCGACGGTGTTGTAGAAACCCGCGGTCTCGGTCACCTGCTCGCGGAAGCGGCGCATACCCTCCGGGCTGTCGTGGAACCACCAGGCGGGGCCCAGCTTCAGGCACGGATAATGGCCCGCCAGCGGCGCCAGCTCGCGGGCATAGACCGTCTCGTCGAGCGTGAAGAGGATGATCGAGAGATCGGTCGCCGTGCCGAAGCGATCGAGCAGCGGCTTCAGGCCGTGCACATAGTCCGTCGCCATCGGGATGTCGGCGCCCTTGTCGCGGCCATGGCTGGCGAACAGGCCGCCATTATGGTTGCGGAAGCTGCCCGGGTGGATCTGCATCACCATCCCGTCCTCGACGCTCATCGCCGCCATTTCGGTGAGCATCTGGGCGCGGAACAGCTCGGCATCGGCCGGGGTCCAGTCGCTGCCGAGGATCTTCGCGAACAGCGCGGCGGCCTCGGCCTTGGTGAGGTTCGCGGTGCGCGCGGTCGGGTGGCCATGGTCGGTCGCGGTGGCGCCGGCGGCGCGGAAATCGGCGCGGCGCTTTCGGTGCGCGGCGAGATAGCCGTCCCAGCTGTACACGTCCTCGCCGGTCTTCTCGGCGAAGATCTTGAGCGCACCGTGGAACTGCTCATGCTCGACATCGATCACCGCGTCCGGGCGATAGGTGGTGACGACGCGGCCCGGCCAGCCCGACGCCTGCACGGCGTGGTGCGCCGAGAGGTCGTCCTGCGGCCCCTCGGTGGTGGCGAGGAACTCGATGTTGAAGCGATCGAACAGCGCGCGCGGGCGGAATTCGTCGCTCGCCAGCTTGGCGTTGATCGTGTCGTAGTAAAAGTCCGCCGTCTCGGCATCGAGCGCGACGTCGAAGCCGAACACCGCGCCGAACACATGCCCCAGCCACATCGCCGAGGGCGTGCCGCGGAACAGGTGGAGATTTTCGGCAAAGGTGCGCCACGCCGCGCGCGGATCGGTCGCCGGCATACCCGCCTTGCTCGGCACGCACAGCGCGTCGAGCGCAACACCCTGCGAATAGAGCATGCGGTAGATATAATGGTCCGGCGAGAGCAGCAGCTCGGTCGCGTTCGACCAGTTGGTGTTGGTCGAGAACCAGCTGGCATCGGTATGCCCGTGCGGACTGATGATCGGCAGGCCGGCGACCTGCGCATAGAGTTCGCGCGCGATCGCACGGGTGCGGTCCTCGGCCGGCAACAGCCGGTCGGGATCGAGCTTCAGCGGCTTGGCCATCGGATACTCCGGGTACGTCAGTGTTGAATCAGGCGCTCATGTCGACGCGGGCGAGCCGCGGCGACAGGAAATGGACGCAAGCCAGCGCGACGAAATAGGCGCTGCCCGCCACCGCGAAGAGCGGCCAGTAGCTGCCGATCCGCGCCAGCACTTCGCCCGCGTAGAAGGACATCAGGATGCCGCCCACTGCCCCCACGGTGCCGCCGATGCCGATCACGGAGCCAACTGCGCCGCGCGGGAACATGTCCGCCGGCAGCGCATAGAGGTTCGCTGAGAAGGCCTGGTGCGCCGCGGTCGCGATGCCGATCACGCCTACCGCCATCCACACGCTGGTCAGCGACTCCGCGAACAGCACCGGCAGCACCGCAAAGGCGCAGACCAGCATCGTCAGCTTGCGCGCGACATTGGCCGTGTAGCCCGCGCGCATCAGCCGCGAGGAGAGCCAGCCGCCGGCGACGCTGCCCATGTCCGACACGAGATAGATGGCGGCAAGTGGCAGCCCAAACGTCTTGAGATCGAGGTGATAGCGCTCGAACAGATATCCCGGCAGCCAGAACAGGAAGAACCACCAGACCGGATCGATGAAGAACTTGCCGAGCGCGTAGGCCCAGGTTTCGCGCTTGGTGAGCACCGAACCATAGCCGAGCTTCTCGACGCGATCGGCCGGGTCCTGCTCGATCCAGGCCAGTTCGCCCTCGGTGACCTTGGGGTGCTCGCGCGGGCTGCGGTACAGCGTCCACCAGGCGATCAGCCAGACGAAGCTGACCACACCGGTGATGACGAAGGCCGAGCGCCAGCCCCAGGCCAGCACCATATAGGGGATGACCAGCGGGGTCAGCACCGCGCCGATATTGGCGCCGGCGTTGAACACGCCGATCGCGAAGGCGCGTTCCTTGGCCGGGAACCATTCGGTCACCGCCTTGATGCCCGCGGGGAAGTTGCCCGATTCGCCGATGCCCAGCGCGAAGCGGGCCATGGCGAAGTGCATCATGCTGTGCGCGGCGCCGTGCAGGATGTGCGCGACCTGCCAGACGATGAAGGCGATGGTATAGCCGACACGCGCACCGACCTGGTCCACCACCTTGCCGAAGATGATGTAGCCGATGGCATAGGCGAACTGGAACCAGATGATGACGCCGGCAAAGTCCTTCTCGGTCCAGTGCAGGTCCGCCATCAGCGTGGGCTTCAGCACGCCGATCATCTGCCGATCGACGTAATTGATGATCGTGGCCGCGAACAGCAGCCCGCAGATCACCCAGCGATAGCGCCCCACCCGCGCTACAGCGCCGCCCACCACGGCCTCGCCCTTGCTCGTCATCTACTCTCCAATCCCACTCCGCCGCCCCAGGATCATGCGATCCCGATCGTGCACTGCACCCGCATGTCCGATCCGAACCGCGCCTCGACCTTCGCCCCGGCCTCTACCTGGTGGACGCCGGTGACGGCGCCGGTAGAAATCCACTGCCCTTCGGCAAGTGGCAAGCCCTTGGCCGCACGTTCGAACAGGAAGCGCACCGCTCCGATCGGTCCGTCGAGCATGTTGCCCGCGGTGCCGGTTCCAGCGACCTCCCCGTCGATCGTTAGCGACACCGGCGCGCTTAGGAAATCCTCTTCAGAAGATATACGGTATCCGATCAGGAGACCGTTATTGTTCCCGAAGTCGGAAATCGTCACCGCGGGGCCGTGGCCGTTGATGCCCGCAAAGGGCGAACTGGCGATCTCGATGCCGACGCGCAGCTCGGCGACATAGGGCAGGATCTCCGCGTTGGTCCAGGCGCGGTCGAAGTCCGCCGGCAGCGGCCCCAGCTTGACCAGATACTCCGCCTCCGCCGCGCCGAAGCCGTCGCGAAAGATCGGCATTTCCGGCACCTGGCCCTCGTCCGCCCAGACGATGCTGTCGGCGAAGATCGGCCCCGCGAGCCGGTTCGCCCCGAAGTGTTCGACCAGCGGATCCGGCACACGGCCCACCTTCCAGCCGGCGATCGGTTTGCCGAACAGCGTGATGGCCCGCGCCTGGATGGCATAGGCCTCGTCCAGCGTCTCCGGCATTGCGCCCGGATAGTCAGCGAAACCCTGCCGCGCGTGGCGCGCCGTCACGAATGCCTGCGCGATGGCCTCCGCGCTCGCTTGCTCCGCCAATGCTCCGTCCCCTTCCCTAGTCGTTCCTGGACACGCACGGATACCGATCGACACCGGTTTCCGCCCGCGATGTGATTCAAAGGCGCTCCGGTCGGCCGAAACCGGCCGGAGCGCAAGGTGGAGGTGCCGAACAAGTCGGCGCCCGGGTGAAATCGATCGTGCTTCGGCGCCGTTACCGATCAGAAAACGGAAACGAACGCCGCCATGGAATTGGCAGCCGGTGCGGTGGACCGGCGCACCGAAATGCTGCGCCCCTCGCCCTCGTCGCGCGCGATCGCCACGCCGGGCACGCGCTGGATCGATTCGGCGAGGCTGTTGTCCGGGAACGTGGCGAAGGCGTCCGCCTTGATCCTGTCGACCGGGCCCGACGCGGTGCGCTTCTCGTCCAGTGCAACGCTGGCCGCGCCGCGGAAATCGGTGACGACGAACGCCTGCTCAGCAGCGACAGCAGCGGGATGTGCCGGCACCGGCGTCTGCCGCGTATGGGCGACTGCCGGAAACAGGCAGGCCAGCGTCAGCACCGCCGTTCCCCGATCTGCGCTGCGGCACGCGCCGCGATTACCTTGGTCATGAGTGCCTCCTCTCCCGCCCCCTTCCGATGCTCTGCTCCGCAGAGCGGGAAAGGTAGCATCGCTCTTGATACCGGTGTCAAAAGCGCGCGTCAACGGCGCTTCGACATGTGACGCCGTCAGCCGAGCCCGGTGACCGGGCGCCCGTTCACCAGCACGCGATCCAGCGCCAGCCCCTCGGTGTGGCGGACAATGCTCGGCTGGGTGACGCCATCGAAACTACAGTCGCGCAGCGTCACCCCGGTCACCGGCGCGCCCGGCAACCCCTGACTGTCGAGCACCCGCGCGGCATTCTTCGCGCGCAGGCGCTCGATCACGACGTTGCGCAAGCGCGGAACGAAGGGGCCGTCGGCGCCTTCCTCATAGTTGAAGTCGCAGGTCACCGCGGCGCGACGTACCGTGCCCACGTCGATGTCGCGGTAGAAGAAATTCTCGAGCAGACCACCGCGCAAGGCGTTGTTCTTGAAGCGGATGGCATACCAGAGATCAGGGCTGTCCATCACGCAGCGCTCGGCGAAGATCCAGCGCGCGCCACCCGAAATCTGCGAGCCTACGACCACGCCGCC
>JAIYAA010000039.1 GCA_027489295.1 Sphingomonadales bacterium
GCCGCGCTGTGGCGGGCCTAGGGTCGCGGCATGGCCAGCATGCGAAACATCGTGATTCTCACCGGCGCCGGCATCTCGGCGGAGAGCGGCATCGCTACCTTTCGCGGGCCCGGCGGGCTGTGGGAGGGGCACCGGGTGGAGGATGTCTGCACCCCTGAGGCGCTGGCGCGGGATCCGGCGCTGGTCCACCGCTTCTACGATCTGCGCCGCGCGGCGCTGGACACGGTGGAGCCCAATGCTGCGCACCATGCGCTGGCCAGGCTCGATGCGGCGTGGCCGGGGGAACTGCTGATCGTGACGCAGAATGTCGACGATCTGCACGAGCGCGCCGGCGCCGCGCGGCTGCTCCACATGCACGGCGAGTTGCGCTCGGCGCTGTGCGCGGCCTGCGGGATCCGCGAGGGCTGGAGCGACGCGCTGCCCCCGGAGACCGAATGCCCGAACTGCGGCATGCTCGCGCTGCGGCCCGACATCGTGTTCTTCGGCGAGATGCCGTACCAGATGGAGCGGATCGAGGCGGCGCTGGCGGACGCGGATCTATTCGTGTCGATCGGCACCTCGGGCGCGGTCTATCCGGCGGCGGGCTTTGTCCAGACCGCCCGGCATTATGGCGCCGCGACGCTGGAGATGAACCTCGATCCCTCGGGCGGCAGCCACTGGTTCGAGGAGAGCCGGATGGGCCCCGCCAGCACGTTCGTGCCCGCCTGGGTGGAGAAAGTGCTCGGCGGCGGCTGATCGGGCTGGCGTCGGCGCGGTTTGTGCGGAACAATGCGCGCCAAGGCCCGGAACAGGGCGGATCAGGGAGAGAGGCGGGCATGGCCCAGCAGGCGATTTTCATTACCGGCGGCGCATCCGGCATCGGGCGGGCGGTGGCGCAGCTGTTCGCGGCGCGCGGCTGGCGGATCGGGCTGGCGGACGTCAACGCGGCGGGCCTGGAGGAAACCCGGTCGCTGCTGCCCGAAGGCGTGGCGACGACGCATCTGCTCGACGTGCGCGACCGGGATCAGTGGGTGGCGGCGCTCGCCGACTTCGCGCACGCCAGCGGCGGGCGGATGGATGTGCTGTTCAACAATGCCGGAATCGGCACCAGCGGCCCCTTTGCCACCACCGATGCGGCCGAGCTGGAGCGCTGCATCGCGGTCAACTTCACTGGCGTGGTGCACGGCGCGCATACCGGTTTCGCGCTGCTCGCTGCGACGCCGGGCTCGGCGATGCTGATCACCAGCTCGGCGGCAGGCATCTACGGCACGGCGGGCGCGGCGATCTATTCCGCGACCAAGTTCGCGGTGCGCGGACTGGCCGAGGCGCTGGACGGCGAATGGACCGCGGCGGGGGTGAAGGTGCGCACGCTGATGCCCGCCTTCATCGACACGCCGCTGCTCGATCACCCGACCGGGGGATCAAACCAGCTGATCCGCGAGAATGTCCAGCGCGCCGGTCTGGAGATCTCGCCGGTGTCCGATGTCGCCGAGGCGGCCTGGGCCGCGGTGCATGGCGAGAACCTGCACACCCGCGTCGGCAAGACGGCGCGGAAACTGTGGTTCGCCGCGCGCTGGATGCCCGGCGCGCTGCGCAAGCAGGGCAAGCGGAGCAGGCTGGGGCGGCGGTGACGCCGCCCCGCGCGCTTCAGCCCTTCAGCCGTGCCAGCTCGCGCCAGCCGATGTCGCGGCGGCAGAAGCCGGTGGGGAAATCGATCGCGTCGACGCCGCGATAGGCCGAAGCTTGTGCGTGCGCGATGTCCGGACCGATCGCGGTGACGTTGAGCACGCGGCCGCCGCTCGCCACCAGCGTCTCGCCCTGCTGCTTCGTGCCGGCATGGAAGACCTGCACGCCGCCAGCCTCCGCCGCGTCGATCCCGTCGATCGCGCCGCCGGTCTCCGGCGTGCCGGGATAGCCGCGCGCGGCCATCACCACGGTCAGCGCCGTATCGGGGCGGAAGCGCGGGGCGGGGCGGCCCGCCAGTTCGCCGCGCGCGGTGGCCAGCAGCAGCTCGAGCAGGTCGTCCTCCAGCCGCAGCATCAGCACCTGGCATTCGGGATCGCCGAAGCGGGCGTTGTACTCGATCAGCTTGGGGCCGGTCTTGGTCAGCATCAGCCCGGCATAGAGCACGCCCGAATAGGGGATGCCCTCGGCGGCCAGCGCGGCGATGGTCGGTTCGACGATCTGGTCCATCGCCGCGCGCTCCAGCGCGGGGGTGAGGACCGGGGCGGGGCTATAGGCGCCCATGCCGCCGGTATTGGGGCCGACATCGCCTTCGCCGACGCGCTTGTGGTCCTGCGCCGATCCAAACAGCACGGCATCCGTCCCGTCGGTGATCACGAACAGGCTGGCTTCCTCGCCATCGAGGAATTCCTCGATCACCGCGCTCGCGTCGGCATCGGCGAAGATCGCGGTGAGCGCGCCCACTGCCTCGTCGCGGGTCATCGCCACCGTCACGCCCTTGCCGGCGGCTAGGCCGTCGGCCTTCACCACCACCGGCAGGCCGAACGGGTCCAGCGCTGCCAGCGCCTCGTCCAGCCCGTGGACGCGGACATAGCCGGCGGTGGGGATGCCGGCACGCGCGCACAGGTCCTTGGTGAAGCCCTTCGATCCTTCCAGCTGCGCCGGCAGGCGATTCGGCCCGAACACGGGGATGCCGGCGTCGCGCAGCACGTCGCCCACGCCCGCCACCAGCGGCGCCTCGGGGCCGACGACCACCAGGCCGATGGCATGCTCCTGCGCAAAGGCGAGCACCGCCGCCGGATCGGTCGGCACGAGGTCGACGAGCGTCGCATGCGCCGCTATGCCCGGATTGCCCGGCGCGGCGAAGAGCTGCGTCAGCAGCGGCGATTGCGCGAGTTTCCAGGCGAGCGCATGTTCGCGACCCCCCGACCCCAGTAGCAGGACGTTCATGGCCGACCCCCTTTTCGAGACTTCATCGGCTCGGCTCGTAGCCGAGGCGGTGCCCGGGGACAACGCGGCACCGATGAGCGTCAGCGAACTCTCCGGTCGGCTGAAGCGGATGGTGGAGGGCGAGTTCGGCCATGTCCGCCTGCGGGGCGAGATTTCGGGCTGGAAGCGCGCCGCCTCGGGCCATGCCTATCTGGCGCTGAAGGACATGGACGCGGTGATCGACGGGGTGATCTGGCGCGGCGCCGCAGCCGCGTTGCCCTTCCAGCCGCAGGACGGGCTGGAGGTGATCGCCAGCGGCAAGTTGACCATTTATCCTGGCCGCTCCAAATACCAGATCGTCATCGAGCGGATGGAGCTTGCCGGCGAAGGTGCGCTGATGGCGCTGCTCGAGAAGCTCAAGGCCAAGCTCGCGGGCGAGGGGCTGTTCGATGCCCGCGCCAAGAAGCCGCTGCCCTATATGCCCAGGGTCATCGGCGTGGTGACCTCGCCCACGGGGGCGGTGATCCGCGACATCCTCCACCGGCTGGAGGACCGCTTCCCCAGCCATGTCTTGGTCTGGCCGGTGAAGGTGCAGGGCGACGGATCCGCGCAGGAGATCGCGCGGGCGGTCCGCGGGTTCGATGCAATCGCCCCCGGCGGCCCGGTGCCGCGCCCTGACCTGGTGATCGTCGCGCGCGGCGGCGGTTCGGTCGAGGATCTCTGGTCGTTCAACGAGGAAGTCGTGGTGCGGGCGGTGGCCGAGTGCCGCATTCCGATCATCTCGGCGGTGGGCCACGAGACCGATACGACGCTGTGCGACTTCGCCGCCGATCTGCGCGCGCCGACGCCCACCGCGGCGGCGGAAATCGCGGTGCCGGTGCTCGCGGAGGTCCGCCACGGCATCGCCACGCTGGCGCATCGGACCGAACGCTGCGTGCGCCGATACCACGAGCGCGCCGGGGAGCAGCTGGCCGCGCTGGTCCGCGTGCTGCCCCGCCGTGACGCGCTGCTGGGGCCGCAGCGGCAGCGTCTCGACGATGCCGCCGCGCGGCTCGGGCTGGGGCTCGAACGGCGGGTGACGGTGGCGCGCGGCCAGCTCGATCGCGCAGGCGCAGCGCTCCGTCCGGCGACGCTTGAGCAGCGGCTGGCCACCGCGCGACAGCGGCTGGGTGCTCTCGCGCTCGATCGTGCGGCGGACCGCGAGCTGGCAGCGCTGCGCCAGCGCTTCGCCCGCCCGGCCGAGGCGCTGAAGCTCGCCAGCCTGGAACGCCGCCTCGCTACCGCGTCCGAGCGGCTGGCCGCGATGGGGCGGCATCTGGAGCTGCTCGATCCCAAGCTGCCGCTCAAGAAGGGCTATGCCTGGGTGGAGGGGCGCGGCACCGGCAAGGTGGTCGCCTCGGCCGAGGATGCGCGGGCGGCCCAGGCCGTGACGCTGCATTTCGCCGACGGTTCGGTGGATGCCCGGGTTGAGCGCGGAACGGCCAAGGCCTATGTTCCGCCCAAGCCCGAGCAGCCGACGCTGCTGTAAGCTGCACCCGAAACCTTCAAGCGCAGGAATGGCGCCGCCCATGCTGATGTCCAACACCGCCCGCGTCGCCAAGCTGCATTACATGGCCAACGGCTTCCGCGTCCTCGCCCCCGGCGACCATGTGCTCTGCGCGGTCACCGGCGAGCGCATCCCCGTCGACATGCTCCGCTACTGGAGCGTGGCCCGCCAGGAAGCCTATGTGAGCCCCGAAGCCGCGACCAAGGCTCTGCTGGAGGCATGATCGCCCGGCGGCGGTTCGCCGCGGGCCTGCTGACGCTGCCGCTGATGACGCGTGCCGCGCGCGCGGCCGGTGATCCGTTCGCGCTTGTCGGCAGCTTCGAGCAGGGCGGCATCGCGCGCGGCCAGGCACCGGCCGAAACCACCGCGCTGCGGTTGGACGGTCAGTCGATCGATCGCAGCGCGGACGGCCGATTCCTGATCGCCTTCGATCGCGACGCTGCGCCGGAGGCCGTGGTGGAGGCGATGCTCGCCGACGGTCGCATCGTCCGCGCCCCGCTGGCGATCGCCGCGCGCAGCTGGAACCTCTCGCGGCTGGATCGACTGCCCAAGGTCCCCGTGCCGAGCGCCGAGTTCGCCGCACGCCGACCGGCCGAGCTTGCGCGCATCGCAGCGGCGCGCGCGCGGCAGACCGGCGCCGAGGGCTGGCGCCAGGCCTTCGCCTGGCCGGCGACGGGCCGCATCTCCACCCTGTTCGGTTCGCAGCGCATCTATGCCGGCGAGCCGGGTGCCTATCATTCGGGCATCGACATCGCCCTGCCGATCGGCACGCCGGTGCGGGCACCCGCGGACGGCGTGGTGATCCTGGCCGCCGAGGCGCCATTCACGCTGGAAGGCACGCTGCTGATGCTCGACCATGGCATGGGCCTGTCGAGCGCGTTCCTGCATCTTTCGCGGATCGACACCGCCGAGGGTGCCGTGGTCCGGCAGGGGCAGATGCTCGGCGCGGTGGGTGCTACCGGACGCGCGACGGGACCACACCTGCACTGGGGGATCACCTGGCGCGGCGCGCGTCTAGACCCGCTATTGGTGGCGGGTCCGATGCCAAGAGGCTGATACTCTGTATCAAATCGGGAGCGGTGGGGGCAGCAAACGAACCCCGCCTTTATGATTCGTACATGAATGTTGCGCTGCGGCAATCTGCCGCACCTGTGGGCTTGTTCGATATGCCTAAATTTTCAGCACATCTGCTACGCCAATTAACATTTCGTAACGAATTATACGATATCCAGGACACAATCGGTCGCCACTGTTGCGCTTTAGAGACACGCTGAAGAAAGCGTGTCCACGCAAGTGATCGCAACTTTACAGCTGTGACCCTTCTTTGCTCCCTTCGTACCCAGCTCTACCCGACACGCATGGGGCTATGTCGGGCAAGGGCGGGGAGACACGCCGCGGCGGGGGCAACCAAGCCGCGGTTAACCGAGGGAAATCGATGAATAAGACGCAAAGGAAGTTGCGCGCGGGCGTAGCCCTGCACGCGCTCGCGCTCGTTGGCGCCAGCGCCGCAATGCTCTCCGCGACC
>JAIYAA010000279.1 GCA_027489295.1 Sphingomonadales bacterium
GCGAGGAGTACGCGACGCGACATCAGGTTCCGCTTTCTGAAGGGAGAATGACGCGAGGATGTATCGGCGATGTTATATGGTATCAAGGGAATTATGCTGCGATGCCATGCGGATCGGCATGCCATCGGCGCGTACCCCTGCAAGCCGTTCCGAACCTGGAGATGGGAGGCCAAAAGAGAGGCGGTGGTGGGTACGCCGCCTACCACGATCAGGCGAGAGAGGAAGGATTTTCTATGCTTTGCCTGCTGCCTGCGGCGCAGAAAGCCCCCAAATATATTTCTGTATCGACGCTCGGCAGCTCAATACTTGGTCAGTCCCGCCGCAAGCGTCGACCGTGTTGATATCGGTCATGAAGGAAAAGCTCCTCCCTTGGGCGAGCTATGTCTGCGTTGGATTGCTGTCCCCTCGGAAACTCCTAGACTCAAGCTAATGTCCGTTACACTTGGATGACATCGACAAATTAGTTAGTGCGCACAACCTTGAGACGGATTTTTACGTCCGTAAGGCCCTTCTGAATAGTCGCGCGATTTGCCACGTCTTGCGGATCGGCTTTTTGATTTCTCAGAAAGCCTTTTGTCAAATCAGCTAATGCGAAATTGCCTCGCTAACGCATTGTGATGAAAGCCCCTGTCTCATTTTGGGATTCAATCGCCTCATCTTACGACGACACAAAATCGTCATCTGAGAGTTTGCGACTCGCCGGCTAATCGGTGCTTACCTAATGTGAGGGGATACGATGCGCACTAAAGCTTTCGCGCTGCTCGCCGCTGCAACTGCAGCCGTCGCAGCTCCTTCCGCCGCGTCGGCGGCAACCATCGTCGGCACGCTCGCTGGCGCGCTATTTGGCGTCACCAGTTCAACTCCGGACATTACCGCAGGCACCACCTTTGGTAGCTCGGTCAGTCTGGTTTCGAGCACAACGGGCGACTTCAGCGTTGTTCCGAACTTCACCTTTGCCAATGTCGGCAACGTGACCGCGTCGACCGGTTCACCCGTCACCCTGAGCAGCACCTTCGGTAGCTTCACCGGCTCGGTAACTTCGGTCAGCACGACCGGCCTAAGCGGTGTTGTGTCATTCTACACCCTCGGGACATTCACCCCCGCAGGTGCGCTGAGCACGTTCACACCGGGTGCAGCGTCGCTTACCTTCAGTTTCACCCAGACCGGCGGCGCCAATTCGGCTGTTTCCGGCAGCTACTCCCTATCATCGCCGCCGTCGGGCGTGCCGGAACCGGCGGCATGGGGCATGCTCATCGCGGGTGCCGGGATGGCCGGCGCGGCCGTTCGCCGCCGCCGAACCCTCCGGGTTACTTACGCTTAAGACGCGACGAACATCGCACACGCAGGGCGGCCCCGCCGGGGTCGCCCATCGTCGTCCGCTTATGGCTCGTCGCTCGACTTCCGAAAGAATGGACGTTGCCGTTTACGATCTCGCTCCTCGACCCCGCCTCTTGCACGCGAGCGAGAAATCACGGCTCAAGCCGGAGCATCAGACGAGTAGCGCCGGCACATACCGGACTGAGCCAAAAAACGACGGATTTGTGGGGTTTCGACGCGCATCCTCTGCACCAGTACCCCCCAGATACCCCCACGCCGATCGCACTGCATTTTAACGCGCCCCCTGCGCGTCCTGACGATAGCCGTCTAACCGGCAATTTGCGGCAGCGCTAACCCCTGAAACACAACCAGAACGAGCGACATATAGATCCGAAAAGCACGGATAGGTGGGGGGCGCCAACTGGGGCCATTACCGAACGTCAGTCGGCAACGGATCGCCGAGCGATGCCATCTCAGCCGCATCTCGATGGTAACACTCTACCGCGGACTACGCCAGGACGGCCACATCGCGCGATTGGCACGCGACGCTGTACCCTACGAGCTTTCGGCCGCCGATCGAGAAAAGCAACATGTTGACGCCGCAGCGCCGCCGGTACTGAGCAGGCATCTGCCGCAAGTGCAACGAGGCGCCGGTTGGAGCGGAAAGCCAGGGCAATGAGGCTCAACAGAAACCGACGGTTTCCGGAAGCTTGTGTCCTTCGATGTCCTTGGGTGTACGGAGAGGCGGTGGTGGGTCCGCCGCCTACCACGATCAGGCGCTAAACAGGCGGTTTTCCGCGCCCCGTCCCGCCACCATTTCACAGGATGCCCCCTAGGATGCCCCCAAATCTTTTTCCGGGGTCACGCAGATCGGGAGCGAGGCGCCCGGCGCTGGAACCGCCGCCTGAGAAGATATGAGATGTCCTGATCACCTGTGCCGGGCGCCCCGGCACCCACCGGACTGAGCTCGAAAAACGGCGGATTTGCGTGGGTCTGCCTTGTGCCGCGCCAGTCGATACCCCCACGGATACCCCCACGTTTATCGCGCTGCATTCTGCGGTCCCGATTCGCTCGGCGGTGAGGCGCGCCGATCATATCTGCTGCGTCCCAGCCTGGCACCCGCTTCGCCATTGGAACACATCCAGAACGCGCTATATATAGATCCGAAAAGAATAGGCCGGGCGCGCGAACTTGGGACCATCACCGGACGTCATTCGGCAGCGGATTGCCGAGCAATGCCAGGTCAGCGGCATCTCAATGGCCGCCCTCTCCCGCGTGCTGGGCCGCCAGGACGGCTATATCGCGCGCTTCGTGCGCGACTCGGTGCCCTACGAGCTGTCCGCCGCCGATCTGGACAAGCTGGCCCGCTACTTCGGCCTTCCTGGTCCCCGGCTCGGCGCGCCACCCCGCCAGGATGATCGCCGCGCCTTTGCTGAGCGGCGGCGGTTCCGGCCGCAGTATCGGACGGTGGTGCGTCGGGTCTCTTGATAACCTTGGTCGGCCAGCGTGCTCTCGTCACCGGCACCAGGATAATCGAAGCTCTGGGATGGCAAGCCGAAACCCCTAATATCACAAGCATTCCGACAAGTGATAAGGCGCAAGCACGCCCCTGACTTTGCGAGTGCCCGGCGTTTGGGAATGGACTCTGCCTTCAAAGTTATATTGCGATAAAATCGATGTTTGTGTATCGCACATTAACCAACGGGGGGCGGGAAATGAGCGGATTTAGTGGGCCTGCGGCAAACGGGTCGCCGCAGTCTAATCGCTTTGAGGCACTTGATAGCCTGCGCGGCCTTTGCGCTTGCATGGTCGTGTTCTTCCACCTCAAGACGACGGGTTGGATCACAAATTCCGGCATGGCCCTGCACGGCTGGATGTTTGTAGACTTCTTTTTCGTTCTGAGCGGCTTCGTCATAGCTAACAGCTATTTTGAACGGCTGCAGCAAGGGCACTCGGTCACCAAGTTCATGCTGCTCCGCCTCTGTCGTATCTACCCCCTGCATCTCGCACTCCTCTCCCTTTTCTTGGTCATGGAGCTCGCCGGCTACATCTTCGGCTCGGCTGGATCGAGCGCTCGCATCGCTTTTGCCCATCCGCGTTCTGTGCCAGAACTCGTCGCGTCCTTGTCACTCACGCACATTTTCTTCCAATTCCCATCGCTGGTTTGGAACGGCCCCAGCTGGAGCATCGCGGCAGAGGTATGGACCTATCTCTTGATGGCCGCATCCGTGCGATTTTTCCCGCGATACGCCATCATGTTCATTGCGTGCGCTGCGGCGTTCTCCGCTGGCCTGATGCTGCTCGCCGGAAGTGATGCCTGGGTGCCTGGCAGCGGGTATGATCTCGCTCGGTGTGTATTCGGATTTTCAGTCGGCGCACTGGGTTGGAAAGCCCACCGCAAGATCGGCGCCTTTCGCCCGTCGTTCATAGTGGCGACCTCAATAGAGATAGCTGTAGCAGCGTTGTGTCTCCTTGCGGTCCATACGGCAGCCGCACCGATACTGTCGCCGGCGATCTTTCTTGTGGCAGTGTTGACATTTTCTATCGAGCGAGGGGCGTTAAGTCGGGCGCTCTGTCTGCAATGGCCGCAAGCGCTCGGGGCGTGGAGCTACTCTATCTATCTGCTTCACACCTTGTTACTCGGGCGAGCGCTCGACCTTCTGTCGGTGGCGGGCGCACGGTTGCACCTACCCCTTGTGCACACGCGGTTCACCGGGACTGGCACCATGCGTGTGGTAACCCTCGCGCCTGACGTTGTCGCCCTCGGGCTGCTTGCGGGGATCGTGGCTTGCGCTGCGTTTTCGTATCACAACTTCGAACTGCCGGCGAATGAGTGGTTGCGGTCGCGCTTACGCTCTTCATCGAAGGCAAAGAAAAAGGGGGAAATGCAGCATACGTCCACTCGTCCGCTGTTACCGATTACTCCTGAAAATCTGCAGACCGCAGACACAGTGGCGTGACGGCATCGTTGTGAGGGGCAACTGCGAAGCAATGCAGATCGCCTTTATGCGACCACCATCAGATCCCTTTATTTCGCTGCAGCCGACACGGTCGACGATTGATTTTCTGCACCATCCCTGGGAGATCGCGTTCTGAAGCTCCGCAGACCGACGCTATTCGCGATCGAGGCGGTTGCTGTAGCCCTCCTCATAGCTGCCGCGTGGACCAGTTGGCTGCTGTCGCTACGCTAGTTTACCGCCCGGCCGCCTCGATCCGCGCCCAGCCCCTCGTCTTACACCGCCCGCACCGCAGCCGGTCACGAAACTGCTTTTCGGTGAATGCCCCCGGCGCGGCGACATACAGCTCCTCCGTCCGCATGATGACTGAGTGCCCGCACATGCCGACACCACGCGGGCACTGGCAGACGATTCGCACGCGCGGCGCGAATCCCACAGCCTGGTCGAGGGGAATTGACGGAGGGCCCGCGCTGCGCATACACGGAACATGGCGAGAACATTCGGGGGAGTCTAGGGCTCTATCCCCTACCACAAAATTCATGTTAAAATTCGCCTAGGGGAGAGAAATGGACGTTCTGCAGATTGCTCTGATGATCGTTATAATCAGCGTGCTGATCGGCCTGCTGAACCTCTGGTATCTAGAGCAACCGGCCGATCCCCAGGACTTTTGACCTGAGATTCGCTAAGCTGGCCACACCGCGCGCAAGCCGTATTGCGGGGTCTCGCCGCCGGTGGTCAGCTTGTTCATGCCGACAGGCGTTTCGTGCAGGCTGTCCGACTGATAGTTGATGCGGTTCTGCGTATCGGCCTGCGTCTCGAACACGCTGGCGCCACCGCTGCGCATCAACGGCATGTCCAGAATGCGCAGCTTGCCGTCATAGGTCTGGCCGGGGCCGGCGTTGTTGTCCGTCAGCAGGTTCTTGCCGCCGATCTGGCTGCGCTGGAGCGCGCGATAGCTGGTGAAGCCGCCGCCGCCGTTGATATAGTTCTCGTTGTTGTTGTGCATCTCGACGACAAGCGTGACGTCCCAGCCAAGCGGCAGGTAGCTCGGTGCAGATGCGTTGTAGATCAGCGTATTGACGTTGCCGTAGATCGTGGTCGGCTTGTCGGTGACGGCCGATAGCGCCGACTGCGACAAGTCGTTGTGCCCCGCCATCACCAATATCCGGTTCTGGCCGCCGGGGATCAGGCACGACAGGCCCGCCGTAAGCGGGTTGGTTGTGGTGTAGTCCAGCCGGCCCTTCAGCGAACTTTGCCCGCTGCCGTAGATCGTCGTCGCGCCGCCGATGGCGTAATTGATGACGCGCACCGTTTTCGGCAGCGCGTAGGACGCGCCAGGCTCGGTCATCACCATCGACGGGTTTTCTGCCGGCAGCGTCGGCAGCACCGAACAGATGCGGCTATCGCCCTCAAGGGCAAGCTGGTCGGTCACGTCGGGGATAGCATAGCCATCGGCAATCGCTGCCATCACGCTGTCAAATTCGGCGTCGGTCAGGGCGCGATTGTAGACGATGCACTCGACAATGTCGGCGGTCAGCCAATCGCCCTGCGCCGGGCTGTTGTTGGTGATGTTGACGGCGGCGGTAACAGTCCCCGAATGGCGGCCCATCTCGATACCGGGCGCCGCGGTCGCATTCTGGTTCGCGACCGTCAGCGCCTTGCGATTTACGCCGCACCGCTGCCCGACGGTGTTTGTGCCAGTTGCAACCGGCGTGCCGATATTGCCGTTTCGCCAGCCGGCAACCTGCAACTGGCTGCCGAGCGCGATAAACGGCTTCACCGCCGTGTCCGTCGACGTGCTGACGCGGCCGACATAGGGTGCCGCGCCGTTGGTCCCGTTGGTCAGGTACGCCAGCTTGCTGCCTGGCGTACCTGTGCGGGTGCCGCACGAAAAATATGCCTTGTTCGAAGCGCGGGTGTTGTGGTCGCGCACAACCATGATGACGGTGGACGCGAGCGGCCCCATGGACGGCGTGCTGGGATTGGAAAGGAAGCCGTCCTGGTTGAAGCGCAGCGCCTTCAGGCCGCTGGCATAGGTCACCAGCTGGGGGCCGCTGCCCGACGCCTCGTCACCCAGCGTGTAACCGTTGCCCGACAGATCGGTCACCGACGTGACGCGGCTATTGGCCTGGGTGACGGTGGAATAGTTGGCGTTGTATCGCGCGACCAGACCGGAAGTTACCGGCAGGGTGACGTTGGGGGCTGGCGTAGGCGTGGGCGTGGGCGTCGCAATCACCGTGACCGGGGAATGCGCCCAGAGTGCGATCGCAGAAACGGAAAGGGTCAAGGCATTCAAGCGCATTGGGTGGCCTCATTCGTAGGATGGTGAGCCGCTGGCAGCTCGGGGATTCGGTAGCCCGGCCGAGTGCCTGGATTCTGGATGACCGTTTCGATTGCATCCCGGCCGAGGAGACGGCGCAGCATCCCGATACGAGCCTGAATGACGCGATCGGCAGCGCCCGGCTCGTTGTCGGGGTTGGGCCATAGCCCATGCCGGATGACGGCAACCGGGACGCTCGCCCCACGCCGCGCCAGCAGGATGCTCAGGACGTCGCATTCCTGCGTTGTCAGCTGCACCAGGCGGCCGTCGACTACGCACTGGTTGCGGTGATACTGCTCGGGGCTCTGCCGTATTTCAGGCATTGGTCTGCCGCAGCAGCGCCCATAGCCGCTGGAAGTTGGTTGCGGTCCCGGCGCCGGCGAACAGGATGACGTACCAGCCGCGGCCGGAGACCAGCGTGTCGCCGTTCGGAAGATCGCTCCACCGAAAGTCGGGAAAGCCGGGCACCGGCGCGCTCATTGCTGCGCCTCGTCGTCGGCGGCGTGATTGGCGGTTATTCGGGCCCACCAGGCCTGCCAGCCGACGAGCTGGGCGGTTTGGCGCTCCCCTGCCGCGAGGAGGGCAAGAACGCCGTCACAGTCGGCGGCGAAAGCAGCTCGGCAGGTGGCGTCGGGATCTTCGGCGCCTGCCGGCGCTCCGCCACTACCCTGATCGGCTCGGGCCTGGGCGAGCTGCCGCAGGCGGTCAGCAGCGAGAGCGCGAGAAGCGGCAAGCTCGGCCTGAACGCGATCGAGTTTCTGAAGAACATCGGTGGATACCTCCTGGCTGGTGCGCGCGTCGGCGCGCTCTACGGTGATGACGTGGGCAGCGTCGGACTGGGCAGCGTCAGCAGTCGCCTGCCGCGCCTGATCGACCGCAGCGCCGAGGATGCGGATCTGCTCGAGCGCCCCCTTGGTGGAGAGGGTGACCGGGCGCTTCTGCTTGTCTACGACATGCGCCGCGGTTGACGTCGTCGAGCGGAAGGCGTCGACCTTGTGCGAGAGGTCGCCGATCACGGCGAGCGCGATCGCCAGCGCCAGGGCGAACCCCAGCGTCGCATATTTGAACGGGTTCATGGATTGCTCCTGATCAGGCGGCGCGCGGGGCGCGGCGCTTGGCGAAGGCGGCGGAGAGCCGCTCGTCGTATCGGTTCTCTCGGTACGCCGTGCCGTTGTAGCCGCGGGCGAAGGTGGCCCAGTCCCGCCGGCGCAGCGCGGAAGCGAGGCCGGCGACCTCCACGAAGTGCAGGAAGGCGTCGAGCTGGTCCGCCTCGGTCTGGGCCTGCTTCCAAGCGAATGCCCAGGGCGACGGCGCGTCGCAGACGGCGAAGTTCTCGCCGAGGATCTGGAAGCCGCCATAGGACGCGCTGGCGAAGCCGGCGTCGACATCGAGAGCGACCGCGTCGAGCAGCTGCTTCCACCGGTCGGCCTGGCGGGCTGGGTACAGCGCCCGGTTCCATTTCAGTGAGGATATGGCCGGGTGGCTGGCGTCGAACCGGTGGCCGGTGGCGCGGCTGAAGCGGTGCGGCTCGAACAGGATCGTCGGCCGGCCATCGACGAAGGGCGCGCCGCTGGCCTCGACGTCCCACACCGCCCAGATCGCCGCCGGGTCGGCGTCCAGCCGGTGCGCAGCGTCCTCGATATCATGCTCGGCCATCTGATAGTCTGGGCCGTCTTTCAGCGCGGTCGCAATGGCCATCCGGTCGGCAGCGCCAAACGGCGCGCCCTCGGCGCCAGGCTGCTGGCCAAGCGCCACCAGCCGCCGCCGCAGCGTCGTCAGATCCATGTCGATGTTCCTCGGGTGGGAGGGGCTTAGGCGCCCGGCTTCGGAGCCTGCGGGTGCGGCTGCAGGGCCTTGTATTCCGGGTGCAGGCGGCCCTCGCGCGCAGCTTCCTTGATCGCGACTGCGGCGAGCTCGGCAGTTGTGGTGTTCCGCGCCGTGCCGACGATGTTGTCGGCGATCGCCGCGGCCTCGCTGTCGACCCGCTGGAGGAAGCGGTCGGTGAGCAGCTTGACCAGCCGGTCGGCGCCGACGGTGCAGAAGGCCGAGAAGAGCGCCGCAGCCTCCGCCTCCACCCCGGCGCGCGTCGCGAGCCAGTAGGCGATCAGCGCCACCATCGGCAGCAGCAGCAGATCTGCGAAGACCAGGCGCGCCTTCACCTGCACCCCACGCTTCAGCAGCAGCGCATATTTGGCGGCGAACCCGAACGTGATCCCGATCAGGATCCAGCCGTATTTCGCCAGCACCGTCTCAAGAACCGGCGTCATCGGCATTTCCCCTTTTATCGTGATGTTCATCCGCCGCCCCCCGGCCAACCGCTGAGGACGTCGATCTCGCTGAGAGCCTCGACGGTCGCCGCCGCATCTATCGCTGCACGAAGGGCCTGCGCGTGCTCCCAACAATCTGCGATATGCTGCCCGACTGCGATGCCCAGAGCGATCATTGCCGCGCCATCGTGGGTGACCTCGCCATTGTCGGCCATGGTCCAGTCGACCGAATACGGTTGGCCCGTAGCCTGGGCGAGTTGCGCCATCTGGACCGCGCCGGTGATCAGCACTCGGCTCGCATTCGTGGTATCAACCCGGCCGAGCGGCGTTTCGCAGCCTCCCGACGCCGCTGCATTGCGGGCAGCCTTTACGGCCGCCCATGCCCGCACCTTCGCAAGCTCAAGATCGCCGGCAGTGGGGTCTATGACCGTGCCGCCATCGAACGGACGATCTGCCGCGACGAGCGCGGCCTCGGCATCGGCGATGTTACCGATCCGCACATCCGCCGGCAGGGTATACGTGCCGCGCCAGGCGATGAGCACCATGTCCTCCTTGACGAAGCTGTCGACCAGCACTTGCGTGCCGCCCTGCATGCCCATGAAGCTGTCGGCACGGTGGTACTTTGCGAGCGCACCATTCGGCATCTCGCGATCGAGAATGAACATTCTCAGCTCCTAGGTTGTGGAGATCAGAGGCCGGTGACGTCGATGATCATGATTGACCCGGCGTAGCTGACGACCGGCTGGGGACTAGTTTTCGTGACACCGTAATTGTCGCCCGAGTGCTGCAGCCAGGCGAAGTCGAGAATATGAGGGTTGTCGCTACGCGCCTGGACCGACAGCGCGTACCCTCTCCACACCCAGTAGGGAGGATCCGGCCCGATGATGATCCGGCCGCCGCTCAGCGTGACGTTTGTTTCTTCGTCCCCGTGATAGCCGATCGCGCCCGAGAAGATGGCCGCGTACAGCCGGCCGGGAGTTCCCACCCAGGAGCCTGGTGCGCCTGGGATGATGTCGACCGCCCGCACGCACTGCTGCGCGCTGCTGAATGTCAACTCTCCCGTCGTCGGCGATCTACTGTTGAAGCCCGGCTTGGCCGCCACCAGCGTGGGCTTCTCGATGATATAGAAATCGCCGTCGCCGCCCCAGCCGGTAGAGACGGCCAACCTTACCCCGGTCGGGCCGCCCGAGGTGTAATAGGTGCCCATGAAGGCTGCTCGACGCCCAGTCGGCCGCAATGCCAGCATGCGCGCCGGATTGGCGCCGCCGGCTGGGTTGATCAGCCATGCATCAGCGCGTTGATAGCCAGTTGTGAGCTTCTCCGCACTCGCCCGGCCGTTGTGCTGGTAGGTGGCAAACAGACTCGTGAAGACGATTTTGCCGGCATCGTTTCGCAGCACCATCCGCGATCCGGAGGCACCTCCCAGCGAAACCAGGTCGATACCGCCGTACAGAACCTCGAAGCTGCCGCTTGTTGGGTATGCGCCGCCCCTCGTCGGCATGCGCTGCCAGCTGAGCGTCGATCCCGAGATGCTGACGTTCGGCAGCCCCAGGTAGGCGTCACCCCGAACAAAGCTGAAAGCGCGGGACCCGTCGAGTGCCGGAACCGAGATCGAGCCGTCCGGATTGCTCGAATAATCGATGGTCAGGCTGCCGAGGATGATCGCGGCGCGGTCACCCGCGCCGCTGTCGAACTGGAGCGCACCGGTCAGGGGATCGCGCTGGCGAAACGCGGCCATCAGACGGTGATCTCGATTGCGAGCACATTGTTGGTGGCGAACAGGCGGTAGCCGTTGTTGTCCAACTCGAAGCCAGCCCCCTGGCCGCCCACGCGCGAGGTCAGAAAGCCCACCGTTTGGGTGATGGCGGAAAGGTAGGTAACGTTGATCTGCGTCGCCGTGACCGCACCCGCCGCGAGCGCGTTGGTGGTGACCGAGTTGGGCGCGAGATCCGCACCATCCGCCGACCGGTTCCAGCCATTGCCGTCGAAGCGGTAGAGCTTCTTGTCGGCCATCAGGTAGACGACCCGGCCCTCGAAGAGGTTGGAGTTGGGCAGCGAAGAGACGATCTCATAGCCGCCGAGCAGCTTCGACACCGAGAACACCTCGGTCATGACCTGCCCGTTGTAGTTGGCCGACAGCGTGAGCGTCGCTGTGTCGGCGCTCATATCCGTCACCTGATAGAAGCCCTTGGGCTGGCCGGCGACGGGGTTGCCATAGGCGGTGTTGATCGTCCCGCTGCAACCGGTAGCACTCGCGGACAGGAACGCGCCGGCCGTCACGTCGCCGGGCCCGGACATGACGGTCAGGAGGCCATTGGCATTGGCGAAGCTCTTCACCACGCCGTTCGAATAGGCCTGGACGCTTGCGGCCTTGGCGGTGACCTTCAGATAAACCGCAGGCGCACCGTTGCTGCCGGCCGACCCAGGGTTACCCTGATCCCCCTTGTCGCCTTTGTCGCCCTTCTGTCCGGGCGAACCATCCAGACCCGCAGCACCCGCCGGCCCGAACTTGATGTCCGAGATGCGGGTGTTCTGCCAGGACATAGAACAGTCGAAATACAGCTTCAGGCCCGGCGAGGCGCCCACCGACCGCAGCAGGTTGCCGTTCTGAAAGTAGCGCACCGTCTTGTTGTCGTAACTGATCGTGAGCTTGTCGCCTGGGCTCCAGTTACCGACCGTGGTGAATACTCCGCTTTCGAAGACCTGCAGAACCCGATTAATGCTCTGCTCCGTGTAGAGCGCAAAATCGATCGTGTCGTACCCGGTGCTGGTGGTTGGATCAGTGTTCAAGCCGACCATGGTGGCCCCGATGTCAGCCCCTGCCGTGAAGCTGACAAACGCGCCGCCGATGAAGGCTTCCGACGAATATGCCGAGCCGTCCCACTCACTCGAAGCAGCCGCTCTGGCGACATAGTCGGGCCCCACCACGACCTTCGCCTGCGCGACTAGGCCGAAGCCCGCCGGCCCCCGATAAGGTCCCCAGACATAGTCGGCGGCATTCGTGCTCTCGGTCGACGAAGTCTTGTTAACGGCTATACCCTGATAGCCCCGGTTGCCAGGTGCGCCGTTGGTGAAGTTGACCGTGCCGTCGGCGCTGTCGGCATAGGCGATCCACGTGTAAAGCGTCTGGCCGTCCGCCCCGCGCGCGCCTGGCGCGCCCTGGGCACCGTTCGCCCCTGCCGAAACGGCAACAACGCTGATCGAATCGCTAAGCGTCGCCCCATCGGTGAGCGCGCCCGTGACGATCACCCCATTGGTGCCGCCGCGCGCCAGGCGGAAGTTGTTCTCGGTGATGTAGATGCTGTCGCCTGTCGAGGCCGACAGATAGGTCAGCGACACGGGCGTGCCTGCCGCGTCGGTGATCGACCAGTAGACCGTTGCGGCGGTGTTCTGCTTGTTCACGCCGAAGGTGATTGTCTGATCGGTCGGCGTCGGCGTGCCCGCCCCATCGTAGGAGATGGTCTGGCGGTTCGACCGGATCGACAGCAGCTTCGCCGCGGCCCCCGCCGCGCCAGCACCGCCCGCCTTCGACTTCGTCAGCCCGAACTGTTTGGTGGCGGTTATCCCGGAATAGGAGCCGAACCCCACCGCCTTGATGGTCAGCGTCGCCGCATCCTCACCCGCATCGAGCCCGCCCGTGACCGCATAGGTCGCGCCGTCATAGATTACGGCGAGCCCCTGCGGGTTCGCCTCGGTGAACAGGTTGAAGCTGTCCTGCACCTCGTCGGCGCCGTCGCGGATGATGAAGGTCCCGCTGGCGCCCGCATAGCTGGTGACGTTGCCGGCTGCATCGGCCGGCACGGTGTGGTCTTCGTTCGTCAGGTAAGCGGTCAGCGCGACCGCGCTTGCAGGCTTGGGTTCCGGTCCTTTCGCGAGCCCCTCGATCGTCATCGCGCACGTGCTGAAATGCTCGCCGAGCGTGATCGTGAAATCGCGATAGAAGCCGTAGACGATCAGCGCGTCGAAGTCGGCCGCGCCGATCCAGAGTGAGGGTGTCGCCCGGAGCGTCGCCAGCCGACGCGCCAGCGTGTCGGCAGCGCTTGTCGCGATCTGGCTGCGGCCCTCCATCTTCTTCGCCCAGGCACGCTCGGTGAGCGTAGTTTGGCCGAAGTCGTCGGTCTGCTTGACACTGAAATCGAGGTTGCTGATCACAGGCTCATCAGCGAGCCTTCCCAGTCCCTCCCGAGCGCCGAGCAGCAAAGTTCCCACCGCCACCGGCGCCCCGCTGTCGGCGCCGGATACCGTAACCGAGACCAGGTCGCCGGCGAACAGCATCAGATCTAGGAAGAGGGCGGTCGTGTTGGCGGCATCAATCAACCGCGTCTGGTCATAGCCGGGCGCCTGGACGCGTACGCTGGCGCCGACGATATCGAGCAGTGCGAGCGTGTCGTTTGCCGCGTTCGGCTTGAGCTGGAGCGCGATCGATCCCGTCGCGGCGGTCGCCGTGCCCAGCGCCTGGTCGAACATCGCCCATCGATTGGTGGGGCCGATATCGAGCCAGTTGGCCGCGCTGGTCGCCGGATCGTGCCCCGCATTGCCGTTGGTCAGGCTTTCATAAGCGCGGTGCGTCGCAGGTAGCACCACACGCGCACCGGCGACGTAGGCCGTCCCGCTCCTATAGGCCGGGTAGTCATTCTCCGGAACGCTCGACGATACCAGCACCGCGTCGGTGATCTCGATCGGCCGTGCGACCTGAAAGTCGCTTGGGCCTCCGAACGCTGGATCGACCGCCGGCACCGTGGTCTCGGCAGCAGGAAGCCCTTCGATCGAAAGCGAGCAGGTGCTGATCCCCTGAAGGCTGACAACCTGCGAGAAGTCCTTGTAGAAGCCGTAGCTGATCAGGCTGGGATATCCCCCCTCCCCGATCCAGAGCGCCGGCACCGCGCGGATCGAGGCCAGCTGGCGCTGAATGCCGTTCACCGCGGCGTCGTCGACCAGGCACTTGACCTCAATCCGGCGCGACCAGCCGCGCTTCACGACCGTGGTGACCCCGAACGCATCGGTGTCGCGGCGGCTATAGTCGGTGATGCCGACCGTTGGCCCATCCCCTAGCGTGCCGAGCGTGATCGCCGCACCGGTGATCAGCTTGCCCACGATCGCAGCGCCATTGAGGGGTGTGATCGTGATGGTCGCGACGCGGGTCGCCGCCAGCGGCAGATCGAGGAAAGCTTCGCACGCCGCCGGCGCGCCTCGCGTAACGTCGAGAATGGTGGTGCCGGCCGAGGTGATTTGCACCCGGACACTGGCCGCCTGGAGGTCGACGAGCCCGATCGTGTCCGCCGAATCATCCAGGCTGAGCGTCACGACGATCGACGCCGCTGAGCTCGTCGCTGGACCAGATGCCGGATCGAACATCGCCCAGCGATTGGTCGGGCCCACATCGATCCAGAAGGTGCTGCCCGCGGTCGAAGGATCATGGCCTTGGTTGCCGGCTACCGCGCTCTCGAAAACTCGGTGGATTGCTGCCACGATGACCCGCGCGCCTGCGGCGTAGGTAGTGCCGGGCACCCAAGCCGCAAAGTCGTTCTCGGGAACGCTGGACGCGGCGAGGTTGGTGCCGAGCGGGCGGATGACCTTCATGCCACCTCCCTCGTGGCGATCGCGTCGCCGCCAGCAGACGACACCACGGTGTCGAGCGTCTTTGCCGTCTTGCCGGTGTACGCGGCGGTCGCAGCATGCCCTGCATTGTTCTCGTTGCGCATCTGCTTCACCTCGTCGGTGAGGGCCGCCAGCGCCGTCCGCAGATCGGCGATGGTGACCGTGTTGTCGTTCGAGACCGAGGTGGCGGTCTGCGCGGTCGCGGCGGCGGCCAGCTGCGCGGTGCTGCTGCTGGCCGTGCTGGCGGCGGTGCCCAACTGGTTGATCGCGCCGTAGGTCGCCTCAAGGCTGGCGGCGGTCTGCGCCTGGACGCGCGCCAGCTCCTGCCGGCTGGTGGCAGCGTTCGCCGCCGCGGACAGCAGTGCCTGCGACAGCTGGGGAAGCGACTTCGCCGCATCCTGATCGCCGCCGCGCGCCGCCGCCGTGGCGGCATTGAACTGGCCGAGCAGGCCCGCGAAGGTGGTCGAGCCGGTGACATCGCCCAGCCCGCGGATGCGCTTCACCTCGTCCATGATGCTGTCGCCGACCGAGCTCCACGCCTGGCGCAGCTCGTCGGCGGCCTTGGCTGCCTCCTGCGCGTCCTGGATCGCCCAGACCTGTTCCTGCAGCGCGCGGTTGCTCGCATCGAGCTTGGCGAGATCTAGCTTCCGGATCTCGTCCGTCTTGCCCTGGAGTTCGAGGATCTGGCGCTCAAGGTCCTGCCGCTCGCTCAGGATATCAGCCGCGCTCTTCGCCCCCTGCAGCGACTGCTGCAAATCGGCGAACGCCGGCGCCAGCTTGAGCAGCGTGGCATAGGTGGCCTGCCCGGCGGCGGTGGTGAGGTCCTGCACCTCTACCAGCTGACGGAACGACGCGAGGGTCGAAGGCACGGATACGCCGAGGCTGGCGAAGACCTTCGTCATCTGCGCCGTCTTGGCGGCTGCCTGCTCCTCCGAGGTGTAATAGGCCTGGAAATAGGCGGTGGCCGCGTCGTTCAGCGCCGAGACGCTGTCGAACTGGTCGGCCAGGCCAAGCTTCGCCGCGATCCCCATGCCCTCGGCGCTGGCGCCGAGCAGGTCGAGCGAGGTGCTGACCTGTTCCACGGTCGATGCCACGCGGGTCAGCGTCTCGAACGCGCCCTCGCCGACCTTCTGGAATTGCGAGATCAGCGGGAACGCTGCGGTCGCCATGCTGTCGGCGGCCGCGCCGAACACCGCGGTCAGCTTCTCCTGGATCTGCTCGCCGGTGAGACCCTTCAGGTCGATCTTGCCGATGTTCACGACGAAGCCGTTGAGCTTCGCCTGGACGGCGTCGGTCGATTCGCCGAGCGGTACCGCCGCCGCTTTGATGGCGTCGTTGAAACTGCGGAGGATCAGCGTGAACTGGTTCGAGAGGTTCGGGTCGAGGGCGCCGTAGTCGGTCGAATAGGACCGGCCGGTCACGATCCCGAGGAACTTCTTCGTCTTGGTCACGTCCGAATAGGCCTGGCCGTTGAAGCCGCCGGCGTTGATGCTGCCGATCGACTGCGGCCCGCCGAAGATACCGCTCCCCGTGACATCGGTGCGCGTGCCGAACAGGCTGCTGAGGAAGCCGCCGACCAGCGGGAGGTTGCCCAGGACCGAACCGATCAGGTTGGACTTGAACCCGGTGGCGACGCTGCTGCTCGCGTTGACGTCGCCGCCGCGCACGATCAACGAGGCAACTCCGCTGATCTGGCTGTCGATCGAGCGGAGCGAGTCGAGCATCTGGCGCGAATAGACGTTGGTGACGGTATCGACCGCCTTCAGCTCGTCGATCGCGCGCTTGAGGCTCTCGCTCTTCGCCGTGCTGTCGCCGAGGACCGTGCCGGTACCGGTGTTCGTCGGCGCCGCCGTATGGCTCCCGCCGGTGAGACTGCCGATCACGGCCACCCCGGCCGCAACCAGCGCGCCGGCCGTCGCCGCCATCGCGATGATGTTGAACGGGAACGGCAGCTTGGACTGGGCGGCGATACCCTCGGTGCCCTGCGCGGTCGCCCGGGCGGCGCTGTTCGACACGATGCCGAGCGTCTCGGCGACGTCCTGCGCCATCGCGCGCACCGACATCGCGAACTGGATGGCGCGATAGGCCTTCTCGGTCACAGCAAGGATCTCGTAGCCCTTGCTGTTCTCGCTGAAGAACCCCTTCGCCGCGCCGGCCATGTCGCCATAGAGGTCGATGCGGGTGGTGGCGGTGCGGAGCGCGAACTTGGCATTCTCCTGCTCAGTCGCTGCGTTTCGGTCTTGAGCGATTGCGATTGAGCTTATGCGAGTAAGCTCGGTCTTATGCGCCTTCGACAGCTTCTCTTGATCGGCCAGATATGTCGCGAATCGAGATGACACGCTGCCGAGCGCATTCCCGAAGCTGCCGAAGGCGTCAGCCATGCCGGACGCGGCTTCGCTGATGTTGGCCGCGATCAGGTCGAATAGATCCGCTTGATAGCGGAGGCTGTTGTTGGTGGCCTCGGTCTTCAACCGCAGCTGTTCCTGCGCGTCAGCGATCTGGACCTGGGTGCCGATGTATGCGGCTGCCTGGATGCCCTTGTAGCCTTTGGCCTCCGCCTCCTGCGTTGCGCGGATCGTCGCGAGCTGGTGCGCACGCACGGCGTCCATCTGCCCGACGAGATCAAGCTCGGCGCGCAGCTCGACCAAGCGGTTCGCCCCGCTGGTCGCATCCGTGGCGAACGATGCCGTCACCTTCTGCGCATCAAGGTCAGCGCGAGCCTTCTGTTGGTCGCGGAGCGCGGCAGTCGCCTTATCGGCCGCGTCCTTGAACGCCTTCTGTCGGCCGACGTCCTTCTCGGCCACCGCTTCGGCCAGCTTGGACTGCGCCGCCTGGATCGCTGCGAGCAGCGGCAGGTCCTCGATCTGCGCGCGCACCAGCTCGGCCGCCTGCGAGGCTGGCATGATCCCGGCCGCCACGGATGCGTTCACTTTCGCCTGGATCGCGACCTGCTGCCGCATCGAGGCAATGCCCTTGCCTGCGTCGGAGACGCGCTGTGCGATGGCGAGCCGGATCTGGCGGTCGACCGCTGCCTCGACGTCGGCGCGATCCTTGATCGCCTTCGCTTCAGCCTTGGTGCGCGCCTCGGCGATCAGGGCCGCGCCCCCAGAAACACCGTAGGCGGTGCCAAGAGCGTACAGGTTGCGGATCTGCGCCTCGGTCGAGGCTGCTTCACGGGCCAGCGTCTCGGCATGGGTGATACCCGACTTGCTCGCCTGCGCGCGAGCGCGGGCTGCATTCGCCGCTGCCGTCGCCTGCGCTTCTTCGGTGGTCACCAGCTTGCCGGCGGCTTCAACCTGCGCCTTCTGCGCGGCGAGCGATGCCTTCGCAGCCGGCGTCCGCGCCGCTGCGATCTGCGCGTCGAGGCGGGCGAGCTGAACAGCCTTCTCGGCTGGCGGCAGGTAGGTCCGAACGGCGTTCGAATACATCTCCTGCGACTGTCGGAGCTGCTTCAACTGGTCAGAAGTGAGCCCGGCACGGTTCGAGGTGTCTGCGAGAACGCTATTCACCTGGCCCAGGTCGCCCTTGAGCTTGTCGAGCGCATCGTCCCCGGTCACCGCTCCCGCGATACGCATGGCGCCGACCGCCTTGGATCGGGCCTGTGCCGTCGCGGTCTGCTGCGCCTCAGCGGCCTTTTGCGCAGCGAGCTGCTTCTGCAGGTCGGCGATTTCCTTGTCGTAGACGGAGGTGTCGCCGTAGCCAGCGGTCTGCGTCAGCCACTTGTCGCGCTCCCGAAACTTGTCCTGGATCTTCTGGGTCAGCGTGCCGCCGCCGAGCGCGCGGTCCATCGCCTTACCCATGGCTGTCCAGGCATTGCTGGCCGCGGTGGCGATATATTCCCATGCACCCGCCAGCCCTTTCGCATGCACGGCCGCCTGGTCGAACTTGGGCGCGAGACCCGCGAGCAGCGCCTGCTGCGCACCATAGAGGTTGTTCTGTTGCTGAAGCTCCTGGATATGGTCGATCTGCGCCTGGGTGAGCACGCCGTATCGGATCGTCAGCTCTTCGGCGCCTCGCGTCGGGTCCTGAAACGCAGCGCCAAGTTCCTTGGCCGCGCCGGCGGCATCCTGCCCCGTTGCGCGCGCGAAGCCGTTCGTGGTCGCGGTCAGGCCAGCCAGGACGTTCGAACCGATACCGCCCATCTGGACATATTCATTCTGCACGTCTCGGGCCGCCGCGACGGTCATGTTGCCGGCGCGGGCAGCCGCCTCTGCGTTCGTCTCCAGCATATCGGCAGTTGCGCCGATGACGACGCCAGAGCCGCGCGACAGGTCGGCCGCCTTCTGAACCGCGTTGCCATACTCCCACCATGCAGCAACGGCCGCGATCACGCCGACAGCGGCAGCGCCAGCGGCGATCGACGCGGGTGTCAGCAGGCTGCCGATCGAGCGCGCGAGGCCGGCAATGCCACCCTCCGCCATCTGCGCCTGTTGGGTGATCTGGCCGCCCTGCTGGATGAGCACCTGCAAGGGCTTCTGGCCAGTGAGCAAGCCGCCGATGATATCGGGCAGCTGCACCGCGATCATCCTCAGATCCTGCTGCGTCCGAAAATTGGCGTCGTTAAAGCCTTCTTGGGCCTCCTCGGAGGCCTTTAACGCGGCACGCTCCAGCCGGAGCTTGGCGACATATTCGTCGAGGCTGAGCACGCCCGCGCCGACGGCGCGCTGCGCCACCGACATCTCGTCGTTGAATCGCTTCTGTGCTGCCGAGGCCGGGTCGATGCTCGCGCGGATGCGCTCCGCGGCGGCAGCAAGCTCCTCCTCCTGCCGCACCATCTGCGACAGCGCGCTGTAGGAGGCCCCGGACTGGAGCGCGCTGGTCCGCCCGACGCCTGTATTGCGCTCCAGCGCCGCCTGGATGCTCGCACGCTCAGCGAGCAGGCTGTTCTGCTGCCGCTGAGCCTGGATCAACTCGCGCTCGGCCGCCGCTTCCTTGTCCGCTAGCTCGAGCATGCGCTCACGCTCGGCCAACGCCGACACCGTGGCGCCGCTCTGTGCAGCAGAGGGCCGCCCCAGGCCCGTGGTGCGCTCAAGCGCTGCTTCGATGCTGGCCTGCTCGGCGAGAAGGTTGTTTTGCTGCCGGATAGCGTTCGCGCGATCGAGAGCGGCCTTCGCCTCCTGCGCAGCAAGCGACGCCTCGGCGCCGCGGATGCGCGTTGCCAGCTCGGAGAGCCCCTGTTGGTCCGCCGCATATGCCGCCTGCTCGGCGCGCAGCCCGCGAAGCTCCTCCTTCGTCTTGCCGAAAGCGATGCCCTGCCGATCCAGCTGCTTGATCAGCGCCTCGCCGCTCTTTTCAGCCGCATCACGAGCCCGGCGCGCATCCAGTTCCGTGCGCGAAAGCGCGGTGCCGAAAGCGGTGATCTGCCCCACGATGGCAGAGGTGTCGACCATGCTGCCAGTCGCCTTCTCGATGGACTTGGCGGCCTGCACCATCTTGTATTCAGTGCTGTTCATCTCCGCCTGGAGGCGGGCGAGATTGCTGAACGAGTCCGTGGGATCGAAAAGGAGGCCGACCTCCAGCATCGGCGTGCCGTCGTCCATGGGCGACCTCCACGAGAAAAGCACCGCAGAAGCGGGGTGTTGGATTTAGCGGGGTTGAAGTAGCGACGCGCGCTTGGCGGGCTCGCTTACAGAATTAGAATTTCGCCGTCGGGAAGCCGGTGAATGGAGCCACCTTGCAAGCCCCCTCGTGGATATATGGTGTGCCATCGAACAGCGTGAACGATTTCCACTTCCCCGTCGCACGATTTACCGACGAGCGCTCTTCCGTGTCGCCCTTGAACGCGGGGGTCTTATCGGTGAGCGTTAATTCGCCAGAGGTCACGCTCGCGATTTTCCAAATACGCTCGCAAGAGCCTTCGCACACTTCACCGCGATCCAAGTCGACGCGGTAATGCGCCGATCCGTTCGGCGAAGTGCAGATCAGGTCGAACTGCTGATCCGCCGCGAACGCGGGTAAGGCAAAGAGGCTGGTTGCCAGTACGAGCGCGCGGAGACCGATTCCCATTAGCGCAACGTACTGTCAGCCCAGCACCATTTCCAGCGCCCTATTCGCCGCTTGCTGCTCGGTCTCGGTGACCTGCCAGCGCCAGGGAGGCGGGCAGTTCTCGCTCTCCGCGCGCCGTTGCTCGGCGACATATTCCACCGACATGCGGCGGATCAGCCGGATTTCCCAGGCCTGCAGCGTCTGCCCGGTCAGCCGGCACCAGGCATCGATCGTCAGCCAGCTGACGGGGCCGGTGCCCATCCCGGCCGCCTCGGTAAGGCCGATCTCGATCAGCCGGTCGACGAAATGCGGGAGTGGGTTCGGCGGCATCGGGATCGGGACGCGGTCCTTCTTCATCCGCTCCGCGCGTGTTAGCTTCGGGGTATCGAGGTTGAGCTTCGCCCGCTTGGTCCGTTCGTCCGGCTTCGGCACGGTGTTGAGCCATGCCATCTGCCGGACGAACAGGATCAGCTGGCGACTTACTTTCCCGTGAAGTTGCCCCAGTCGCCGATGAACTTGGCAATCTGCTTGGCGATGAAGCCGAGCTTCGGATCGGCGTACACCGCCTTGAACAGTTCGTATCCGGTCAGGCTGGGATCATCCGCCTCGATGTTCTCGAACGCCGAGGTGATCGTCGCCAGGTCCTCGGCGGTATCGCGCCGACGATCCTCGGCGCTGATCGCTACGATTTCGCCGTCGTTGGCCTTCAGCCGCTTCACGGTGCGGGCGGACTGCCGGCTTTCGAGCGCGTCGAACGCGGGGCTACCCGGGCCGAACACGATGATGCGAACAGGCTTCGTGCGCGCGGCGTCGCCGTAGAGCAGCTCGCCCGTCGGCCCCTTGAGGTGGATGGCTGCGGTATCCTCGACTGCCAGGGTGGAAAGCTTGAGCATATGTGAACCTTTCGCGGGATTTGGTGCGCCAGCCCGTCACGCATCCCGCGATCACGCGGCGAGCTGGCGCAGAGAGGTACCGGCGTCGCGGGCGCCGGGTAGGATCAGACTGCGGCGACCTTCACGATCTTGGTGCAGATCTCGACGGTCGGGCTCGCCATCACGATCGGGTCAGCACCGTCGATCGTCTCCGGCCAGCCGAACACGCGCGCCTGGAAATAGCGCTTGTCGCCGTTCTGGAGGGTGACGCGCATGGAGAAGAGCGCGTTCGTCTCGTCGTCGGCGGCGGTGCGGAACAGCGTCTGCCCTGCGTCCGCCGAATCAACCGCGAAAGACGGCTGAAGCGAGCCATAGTCGGGGCTGCCCTTGAGCTTCTGCTTCGGGCCCTTCAGCGGCTGAAACTCGGTTTTTGCAAACGTCGAGCCGATCGCGCCGATCTTTTCGCAGTTGCCTGCTTCGGTGAACGTCAGCGCGGCATAGCCAGCGGCGTCAAAAGTGGCTGGGGCGGCGGCCGAAATTGCGATCGACGCCCCGGCTCCGGTCTGGAGACCCATGGTTCTACTCCTCGGTGGTGGGCCGGCGTCGCCGGCAGGGTATCGGCCGCCTCAACGCGGCCGAACTGGTCAGGCGGCCGCGCCGCTGGGCGCCGGCTTGTCGGCGGGCTTCGGCTTCTCGCCGATCAGGCCCGCGGCCTCGTAGTTGATATATTCGCCCTCGGTGAACGGGTGCGTCTTGCCGCCCTCGTATTCCTTCTCGGTGCCCGCATCGCGGAAGGTGGTCGGGACATAGCCGGTCTTCGTGGTGCTCATGGTCGCTTCCTCTTGCTGCTCAGACCGCGACGTCGTGGCTGACGCGGAGGTCCTGAGTTCGTTCGAAGGCGTTGCCTGGGCCGACACCCTCGGGGCCTGCGCCGTCGGTGGTGATCGAGACGGCCGAGCCGCCACCGATATCGCCGGTGAGGCCCGCGCAGCAGCGCACCACCAGGCGGCGCAGCAGGCGCTGGTCGCGGAGGTTGGCGGCGCGCACCCGCACGGAGACGCGCTCGACCGTGCGCACCATCGCCGGGCGCTTCAGCGGCTTCCGCTCCACCGTGCTGGTGGTGGTGAGCAGGATCTGCGGCAGCTGCGCTCCCTCCGGCGGCGGTCCAATCCTGATCTGGGCCACCGGCACGATCGCAGTGATCTCGGCGAAGTCGCGCAGCAGCGAACCGACGATGTCCGCGCCCTCAACCGGTTCGGTCATTGCTCGTCCTCGGTTTGGTCGGTGCCCACGATCCTGCCGCCGACGATGCGGCTGTTGATGTAGGCCTGGGCGGCGGCGACCGCATCGCGGCCCCGGATGTCGAGCGCCGGCCGCAGGAACGGGGAGTCCTTGGCGCCGGGGTGGTAAACCGTGTCGCCGACATACTGCCCGTTGATCACAAGCGAGCCCTCTCGGGTCAGCTTGTTGATGCGGCCGATGCTTCGGCCCTGCCGCTGATCCTCGGCGACCTTGATGAAGTGCGGCTCGGTGCCCCATTCCTCCCAGACACCGAGCGAGTAGCTCCAGCCGGGCCGAACGGTAATCTTCGCCGCTACCTGCCCGCCGCGGCTGGACACCTTCACCACGACATTGTCGCGCACCTCCTGCGAGGTGGCGCGATCGGCCGCATCGTCGGCGATGACCTTGCCGGCCGCGCGGCCGGCGCCGCGGAGCAGCTTGCCCTCGATCTCCTTCGGCAGGCCGGAAAGGAAGCGCTTCACAGCCGCGCTACCCTTGACCGTCACCATCAGGCCGGGTTCCCGGCCGGGCGATAGTCCTCGGCCATCATCTCAAGCCCCTCGCGGTTGCCGAGGATCGCCGGCCCGGACACGATCTGCATGATCCGCTCAGGCACCTTCTTGCGTAGCAGCACGATGCGCATGGCCGAGGTGACATCGTCACGATAGCGGATGCGGACCCGCGCGGGGCGCGCGGCGACGTTGATGCCGTCCGCCAGGCGCTCGCTGCGGCTCGGCAGCGTGTCCTGAACTTCCGCCCAAACCTCCTTCACCAGCACCCAGGTGCCGCAGCCCGCGCCATCGAGGCTATCATCGGCGACCGGGCGCTCGATCCGCACGCGGCGGTTCAGCGCGGAAGGATCGAACACACCCATTAGACGGCGACCTGGACCAGCCGCGCGAGCAGCCGCTCGGCGGCGCGCTCCGCGGCATCATAGGCACCATCGCGCTCGCTCAGCATGCCGGCGACCAGTACGATGATCGCCTCGATCATGCATTGCGGCGCCCCCCCGGCATCATAGCCGGCGGTATACGCGACGGTGACACCGCCATCGATGCGCAGGCGCGGCCAGCCGGTGGGCGCTGGGTAGATCCGGAGAAGGTCACGGCTTGGCGCGAATGCATCTCGTGCCAGCGCCGCGGCGCCTTCAGTGCCGTCGTAGGTGATCGAATCGATCGACACGACTGGGCGGCTGTAGAGCGGGAGATAGCCGCCGTCGCACAGCCGGGGCCAGCCATGAAAGTGCTGGACGAGGGTGCGCTGCGCGATGATGCGGCTGGTGTAATCCTCCACCCACTCGCGCGCGGTACGGATCTTCTTCTCGATCAGCGGATCTTCTTCGTCTTCTTCGATCTTGCAGTGCATGCGCACCTGGTCGACGGTCACCGGCTCGACCAGGGGCAGCGACGCGGGCCGCCCGTCGTCGATCAGCGCCGCATAGGCGGCAACGACCTCCGCTTCGGTCGCGGTGTCCGGCAGGCCGACGACGGCGCGCATTTCGTCGATGGTCATTCGAACACCTCGAAACGCGCGGTGTAGAACGGGCCGGTTGCCTCCTTGGTGGTGACCAGCTTGACCGGCTTGCCGTCCAGCATGCCGCCCTTGACGCTCTCGGGGCGTGCCGTGGAGCGGTTGGGCAGGAATGACACCCGATTGCCCTGCACGCCGGCGTCGCCCTCGAACACGCCCGCGATTTCGAGCCGCGCGCGGTGCCCGTTGTCGATATTCACAGCTGCCGCACCGTCAGCACAGCCGTGCGCTCGTAGCGCTTCGGCGGAACGCTGTCCGTCAGCACACGGACGGAGACGGCAAGCTGCACGCCGCTGGCAGCAAATGAAGCCGCCTCCCAATAGGCCTGATCTATCAGGAACCACAGCTGCACCTTGCGGCGGGCGGCGACATCGATGATCGGCCGATATTCGGTCGCCTGGTCAACCGCGATGCCGAGCAGCGCCGCAATCGACGAGACCTTGATTGCCTCGATCTTTGCAATCCCCTCGCTCTCACCGAGAAGATCCGAAAAATCGACCGCATAGGGCGCGTGGTCGCCGGGATCGTAGGGTTGTGCCCAGACCGCAGCGCCAAGCGGCGCAGCAGTACCGCGCGCCGCGCTCGGCTGCACGACAGCCATGACCGCAGTGCGATCGTCCGGCACATCCACAGGGCCCTTCTGGCTGGTGCTGCCATCGCTGGCAGCGAGCAGCCCGAGGGCGATCAGGTGCGACAGCATAGCGCGCCCCCCTTTTAGCCCGGGATGATCCGGACGGATGGCAGCAGGTCGGCCGTCGAGCCGAGCGTGACTGCCCCGCGCGCGACCATCACGGCGAACAGATCGGAGCCCGCCGGCACGCGGAATGGCAGCCCCACGGCGAGGTTCTGCCCGAGCGCCGCGGTGCCCAGCGAAGTCCAGTCGGTGAGATGAATGACGCCGACGATTTTTGCATAGTCCGCCGCATTGATCGCGAGCGCCGTCTTGTCGGTGAACGTCGAATTGGTGGGATCGGCCGAAAACAGGATCAGGTCGACCGCTGCCGTGTTCGCCGACTTGCAGAGGATGCTTGCCGACTGGATCAGGCCGGCGCCACCGGCCAGGCGCGCTGCATTCGGCAGCGTGAACTTGGCCCCCAGCACGTTCCCAGCGACATAGGCGGATGCCGAGGTCAACGGGGCCGCTGCGGGCGCGCAAACGAGCACGTCGCCGCCGGTTTTGCCGATATATGCCTCGCCCGGCGGCGTGGCCGCAAGCACCCCGGTCAAGATCTGCGCGAGGGTGGCATTACCGGTGCCCTGGAGCGTCTCCAGACCGTCCACATAGCCCACGATCTGCGCCAGCGCGCCGTTCGCGGTCGTTTGCAGGCCTTCGAGGCCGTCGACATAGCCATTCGTCGAGGTCAGCAGGTCAGCGATCGCCTTAAGGCGCCCGAGCAGGGTGTTCGCGGCGGGGCTCGCGGTAACCAGCCCCATTGCATCCGCACCAGCGGCATCGGCGAGCAGGTTCAGCGCAAAAAGGATGCCGCCGATATCCTTGAAGGCTAGAACCTTCCCGGCGTCGACCGGCGTCGAGATATTATCGGCCATGATCAGTCCGCCTTCTTCGCGCCCTGCTGCCGCTTGGGCAGCTGAACCGCATTATTGGGGTCGGCGATTGTGTAATCCGCCGGGCTCTGCTGCGGGGCATCGCCGAACGCGTGCTCGACGGCGGGCTTTCGCTCCGCCGGCTCCTCGCCCGGCAGGCAAAGGGCGCCGGTCTGCAGCAGCGGGGCGGCTTCCGCCTCGGTCAGCTCGCGCGTGTCCCCACGCTCGAAGCTCTCCGCGCCGCACTGCATCGAACGCCGCACCTCATAGGTGATCTTCTTGTCGGACATCGCAGAGATGCTCCCATTGCCGGGGCGGGCCGCCGGCCCGCCCCGGTCTGGTGGTTCAGGCGTTGGCGAAAGTGCCGTCGACGAAGGCTTCCGGGCGGTAGGTGGTGAGAGCGAGGCGCTCCTCCGCCAGAATGGTCACCATGTTGCGACGGAAGTTGTCGCCGTCCTCGGTGGAGACCATCACGCCCGACTGCTCGCGGTCGAACAGCTGCGCGCCCATCTTCCAGGCGCCGACGGTGAACTCGCCCACGGTCTGCGCCATGGACGGAACGACCGGGAGGCCCCACAGCGTGGGCGCCAGCGTCCCCTGGGGGTTGCCGATCAGGTAGCGACCCTGGCCGTCCTTCATCATTTCGATGATGGCCCAGTCGATCGGGTGCAGAACCTGACCATCAGCCGGATAGAGCGCTAGCGCGACCTGCAGCTGGGCAATCCGCAGCTTGTCGATCATCGACGGGGTGGCAAAGCCGGTCAGGCCCGCCGGGACCGCATAATCGGCCGCCTGGGGCTTGATCCCGAGCAGGTTCTGCCCGGTACCGTCGCCCTTCAGCAGCTGCACGTCCTCGACGAACGACAGGCCGTAGCGGAGGCGGCTGTCGATCATCGACCGCAGGCCGGCCGCATCGGCGAGGATTTCCGCCGAGGCTAGGAACCAGTGCGCGATCTTGCGCACCGGCGCGTTCTTCAGGTCCAGCTTGAGGCTCGATTCCGGCTTCAGCGTGCCTTCCGCGACCATGCCGGCGTTGTTGGTGAAGCCGGTCTCCTGGACATACTCGATCGAGCTGGACGAGGTCTGCCCGCCGGCGATCAGGTTGCGGACGGTGAGCTGCCGGTTGGGCAGCATCTGCATAGGCGACTGCACGCGGTCCGGGCGGACCATGTCGCCGGCCGAGCCGTTGGCATCCGTGGTGAGCGACGTGATCGCCTTGACTTCGATGCCAACGTTCTGGCCCTGGCGGGCGCCGTTCGCGAACGCGGACTTGTATTCGTCGCTCTCGACATACTGCTCGCCGATGCTCAGCTGGCGCTCTTCGCCGCCGCCGCGGCGCGCGGCCTTCTGCTCGAGCGTATCGAGCAGGCCCTTCAGCTCGTTCATGCCGGTGAGCGCCTGGTCGGCGACTTCCTTGGCCTTCTCGGCCATGGGAATGCCCTTGGCGGCCTCGGCGAGCGCCTTTTCGGCGATCCCCTTCACCTCGTCGTGCTTTTTTTCGAAGGCTGCCTTGGTCTCGGCCGCCAGTTCGGCGACCGACTTGTTCTCGTGGCCGTCCGGGCCGCGCATATAGCGCCCGCGAGCACGTTCGGCAGGGGTCATCGCGCCGAGCAGCGCCCGCGCGCTGCCCACGATCATAAATTTACGCATGTAATTTGATCCATCTGGGAGGGGCGGCGCCGTGCGGCGCGGGAGCCCGGTGGAGTTAGGAGCGCAGAGCCTCGAAGAAGCTTCGCGCTTGGTCGCTCGCCGTGCCGCCAGGCTCCCCCTGGCCTCCTTTGAGATTGAGACGCACGGCGCGCTCAGCCTCTGCATTGGAGAGGTCGAAGCTCTTCTTGAGCAGCCCCTCCCATTCGCGTTCCGTCAGCCGTTCCCCGGCTGCCAAGCGGTCGCGAAGATCGCCGATGCCCTTGACGCTGGTGATGCGGGTCCGATCGTTCATCGGGATCGTCACCAGCGAGATTTCGTGCAGAAAACCCTGAAGCAGCTGGCGCGTCTTCGCCTCCATCCGCTGCTTGAGCGTCTTGAAGCCCATAGACAGACCGCCGATCGCGCCGTCTTTCGTCAGGCCGTAGGCCTCCTGACCCGTCGGCGTCGACATGGCGAACCGCCCCTTCACGAGCAGGCCTTCGGAGGTCTCCTGCCAGCTGTTCCAGACGCCGGCCGGGCGGCGCTGATCGTGGTAGAGGAGCATCGGCAGCGACTTCCGACCCGCCAGCGACGCGCTGAACGCGCCCGGCATGACCTGGTCACCGCCGTGGTCAACATTGCCGTATCCGATGGCGATACCCTCGACGGTGCCGTCATCCCCGATCGACTTGGTGTCGAGCTCGAAATCGAGTTCGTTCACTGCTCACCTCCCGGCACCAGGCTGTGCACGGTGCCATCGTCCTCGTGATCCTTGAGGAAGCTCGGCCGCGGTACGCCGGCCTGCGACTGCCCGCTTAGGATCTCCTCGGGGGTCATCAGCTGTGTGCCGGCGGCCTCCAGGCGCGCGCGGTGAGCGGCAAGGCGGGGGTCTTCGGTCATTGCGCCGTGTCCTTCGTGTTGGCGATCGCGCTGGCGAGCGGAATGTCCTGCATCTGGGCGAGGATGACATCGCCGCCGGGCACCGGCGCGAGCCCTTCCAAAGCCCGGATCTCGTTGACGGTCATGAACGGCTTCATCAGCTCGTAGAACGTCGCGCGACCCTGCGAATCGGCGCGGAGGAAGCCCTCGACGTTGAACTCGATCGAGACGCCCGCCGCCCGATCGGCTGCGGTGAGCAGCTGTTTTTCAAGCGCCCCCTCGATCCGCTTCAGCCGTTTGCGCATCTTGAACTTGAGCAGCGAGAGCGTCTGATCGCCGATGCTGCTGCCCAGCCGAGTGTTGCCCACCGTATGGCCGACAAGATGCGGGTCTACCTCGAACACCCGGCAAATATCCTCGACGCTGAATTGCCGGCTTTCCAGCATCTGGGCGTCCTCGGGGCTGAGCGACAGGGCCTGCCATTTCAGGCCGTTGTCGAGCAGCATCGGCCGGCCGCTGTTCGCCGCGCCGACGAACTTCTCGCGCAGGAGATCCTCGAGCACTGCCCGCTGCTCGGGCTTGAGCAGAGAATCGGTCGAGAGCGTCCCCGAAGGTCGGGCTCCGTTCGCGAACATGGCGCGCGCCGCGCGGTCGGCAGCCGAGGCAGAGGCAAAGGTGCGGCGGCAGACGGCAAGCGGCGAAAGGCCCCCGAGAGGGTCTCCGCCGAAGCCGCGAACGTGAAGCATCTGGCTCTGGTCAACGGCGTGATCGCCGTCGCAGTCCGACCAGCTGTACCGAAGATCACCTCTCGGGCGCCGCACCACTTGCATTCGGTCCGGGCGGACTGGGTTGAGCGAAACAATGCGACCGCCCGCGCCCCGGATGATCTCTGCATAGCCGTTGCCCTGCAGCTCGATCGAAGCGACGATAAATTCCCAGAAGTCGAACGCCGATTGATCGAAATTCGGGCTGTCGTGCAGCAGGAAATAGAGCGGGTGATCCGTCGCCTCGACCGGAACACCGCCAGGACCCTTGCGATAGACGGTCACCGGCAGCCCAGCGATGTTGCCGGCCCAGAAATTGACGCACGCCCAGGTCGCTGAGAGCCCGAGAAACCCGCTACTTCCCTCCGAATCGCTGGCCTGCTCGGTGGTGATCACCCCCTTGCGGAGGTTGTCGCCGTCCTGCGCGCCGGGCGCGAAGCCGATGGCGGTGAGAAAGTTGCCCCAGATGCTCATGCGGCGAGGCTCTTGATCCAGTCGTCAACGCCTTCGTCGTCGGAAGGCAGCAGCATCGGGGCGATAGCGTTGAGCATGGCGTCCACCCCGTCGATCTTGTTGGCGCTGTTCGCCGTTTCCTTCTTCGGCAGGATGCTGCCGTCGGTACGGCGATCGACCACCGCATTGCCCACCATCCAGGTCAGCACGGGGTTGCCATCATGCCGCAATCGCGCCGGGCCCGACTTCACACGGGCCTCGATCGCCTTCGCCGGGTCGGTGTAGTTCCGCGCATTTTTCGCCATCTGGACGCCGAACGGATTGTCGGGCTCGCCGAACTCCTCGTTCAGCCGCGCAGCCATCGCGAGGCCGCTGTTCCACTGATCGAACGTCACCTTGCGGGCCGCTAGCTGCGCTTTCAGCGCACGGATCCGCGCCTCGATCGTGTTGTGGTCAATGAAATCGCCGGGCGTTGCGGTCAGATGCCCGCTCGCCACCCAGCGCTTGTACAGCTCGGTGATCTGCTTGACTGCCGTGTCGGTGCTCTGAAGCCGCGCCTCCGGCACGTAGAACCACGGTTTGACCAGCAAGCGTCCTTCATTATCGACCGCCGCCAGCACCAGCGCCGACAAGTCGTCGACGTTCGAGAGGTCGGCGCCAATGTAGCAGTCGAGCCCCGCGAAATCGTCGAGCGTCAGGCTGCTGTCACCGCACAGGTTCCACTGGGTGACGTTCAGCCATGCAGATAGCGCGCCGATCCATATATTGAGGCGCTTCGTCTTGAACTCGCCCTCGGCGGCGGGGTTCGATTTCGCCTCGATCGCGTACTGGCGAAGCTCGGACAGCTGCACCGCGGCGCCGAGCAGCGGGTTGGCCTTGCACCACTTGGTCTCGTCGAACGGGTCATCGCCCACCTTGCGGCCGTCGCCATAGTCCTCGGCGCGGTCCAGGGTGAAGATGATCACGAAATAGTGATCGGCGACGATGGTGCCTTCGAGCACCTTGGTCGCGAATGCCCGCTCTTCGTAGCAGGGTCCGTTGATGTCCGATCCTGCCGTCGTGATGATCCACATCAGCGGCTGCTTGCGGGCGCCGAATGCCGACCGCATGACGTTGAACAGCCCGCGATCCTTGTGGGCGTGGAACTCGTCGAGCGTCACCAGGTGCGGATTGTGACCGTCCTGGCTCTTCGACTTCGCGTGAAGCGGCTGCATGTAGCCGCCATTGTCCTTGCACTCGATCGACTTGGCCCAAGCAATCAGGGAGAACGCCTCCTGAAGGTCCGGCGTCTTCTCCACCATGCGCTTCGCCGGGTGGAAGACCTTCTTGGCCTGGTCGAACGTCGTCGCGACGGTCAGCACCTGGGGCCCGGTCTCGTTCTCGCACGCGAGGCAGTATAGAGATACGCCGGCGGTCTTCGTCGACTTGGCGTTCTTCCGCGCGACCTCCTCGTACACCATGGTGAAGCGGCGGAGCCCGCTCCCCTTCCGCCGCCAGCCGAAAACCGTGCTCAGGATGAAGATCTGGGCCGGTTCGAGGTCGATTTTGCCGCATCGATCGCTGTGAATGTCGTCGGCAGCGCCTGGGCAGGTGCACCAATTGCCCTCGATATGCGGCAATTTCTCGATGACATCGCAGATATCGTTGCCGTGCCAAGGGTCGAAATAGAAGTCGAATGCCTTGGTTTTCGACCGCTTCAGGTCATCCAGATGCCGCTGGGCAGCTAGTCGGACCCACTTGCAGTGCGATTCCTGCCGCTTATCGCCGGCCGCGGTGCGCGCATAGGCGAGCGCCAGCTCGCTATAGTTGCGATCGTGGTCGGTTGGCTCGAATGTGAGCGCCGGCTTAGCCGCGCGCCCGCGCGCCGTTCCGCGCGAACGGGTTCCGGTTTTTGCTCGGGTCATCACCCACCTTGCCGACCCGGCTCTTCCGACCAGCAATGCCGAGCAGCTCGGCGTATTGGCGCAGCACCGTCAGGTATGCGGCCGGCGGCGGTTCAGTCCCGTCCGCGAACGCTTCGCGGACAAGCGCCTCGAGCGAGCAGTACCGCGCGAACAGCGAGCTATCGATTTCGGCGGTGCCGGCCGCCATCACGCGACCAAGCTCCTCCTGCCAAACGTCGATTGCGCCAGCGGTCAGATAGTCCGGCATCACCGGGGGATCGCCCGGCACGAGGATCTCGGTTTTCGCTGCGTCGCGGACCGGCTGGAAGGTGCCGCGGGCCAGCTTGGACGCGGCCGGTTCGGCCTTGGGGCCACGCTTCATCCCGGCCTCCGAAATTTAATACGCACCCGAAGTTTAATACGCACGCGCGAAAAAAGGCCCCGAGAGCGGTCCAGTGGCCGGCAGGGTGTCAGCTTTTGACACCCCCCCCTACCCCTGACGTCGTCGGGCTTCGGTGCGCCGCCTCTGCCGGGTCATGGTGCCCTCGGGCAGCGGTCGGGTCGACGACTTGGCAAACAGCCCCAACGAGCAGCTCGTCCCGTCGCCAGAGAGGAACCGGTGAAACTCCTCGTCCTCGGTCATTGCCGCCGCTTCCTCGCGCGGGCGCTCTCGCGCGCCGTCTTCGCCTTGCTGCATGACTCGCACAGTCCCTGATAGTTGTCGCGCCCGTCCGTGCCACCTTCGGCCTTCGGTCGAATGTGGTCGGCGATCGTCGAGGGCGTGAACTGCGGGGGCTCCTTCGCGCGGCACAGCCGGCAGAGCGGCTCCTCGGCCAGCACCACGCGGCGCATCGCCTCATGCTCGCGACCATAGCCGCGCTCGTGCCTGCTCTTTCGACGATCCCAATTGCTGGCGGTGCGCGCGGGCTGCTGCCGCAGTTGAGGCGGGCGGCTGGGCATCCACGACCTCACATAAAAGGATAAGCTACTTATCTTTTCCGTTGACGCGGGAAGATAAGTAGCTTATCAATTCTCTTGTCGGCAGGGATGCACCCCCACCGACAAAACCGAAAGGAAACCAGATGGTTAAGCTGATCCTTCGGTGGTTCCGGAACGGCAAGAAGATCTTCGAGATCGACTTCCGTATCTGGTAACTAAGCCGGGGCCTCACGACCGTAACAGCGGCGTGAGGTTCCGGATGGCAAAATAGAGGAGCGAGACCATCCATGCAAGCGCAAGAGCTTCAGGCGATCCTTGATCGGACAGGCATGACCCATGCCCAGCTTGGCGAGCTGATCGGCCTATCGCGCGTGTCCATCGGTACCATGGCGCGCGGCCAGTCGCCGATCGAAAAGCGGACCGCGCTGGCGATCCGCTATGTCCTTGAGCATCCTGATCATGTGGAAGCTGATTAACGGGTAGCCTTCGGACTTCCACCCACTCGCGTGATTGGTTCGGTGGCGATGCGCAGTGGCATGGTGACCAAGATCGTCTGTCGCCGAAGCTGCTCAAGCAGCGATGCCCGGAAGGCTGTTGCCGTTCTGTATCAGCGACGGCTCGAGTTGCCAAGCCTCGATCTCGATGCGCAGCACGCCCCCGAACTCGACCACCGCAGATGCACCCCACCCCTCGACGATGCGGCCGACGAGCCCGTTGAATGCAGGCATATCGGAAACCGTCACTTCGCTCCCGACGGGTAGATCCTTGACCTCCTTGCGCAGCGCCTTCCGTCGCTCCTTGGCGGTCCGCAGCTGCTCGGCTCGGGCCAGGCGCTCAGCCTCCCTCGCCTCCGCCGCAAGCGCAGTGCCGTGATCGGCGGCGGCCGCCTGCTCGGCGGCGCGGAGACCTGCAACGCTTGCCTCCCGGATCAGCGGCACGCGTCCTGCGCGGTGGAAGATGGAAAAGCCCGGGTGCTCGCTCGGCTCGGCAACAGCGGCGCGCATCAAATCGTCCAGCTGGGCAGCTCGCGCGAAAACGAACCCCGGCAGGATCGCTAGATCAACGTCGATCAGATTGCGGCGCTGCCCCAATACGAGGCGTCGCCGCTGGCCGGGCGCAGGACGGCGGATCGTGCGGACCGGTGTCCAGACCTCGAACCCGGCCGCGCCCAGCGACCGGGCCAGCGGCACGGTGCGCCCGCCGCTCGTCCGCAGAATGCACCAGGTGCCAGCCGTGCCCGTCGTCCCGCTCATATCAACCACCCCAATACTCCCAACCCGCGCCCGAATCACGCTTTGTTCTCACCTTCACGCGGCGCGCTGCTCCGGCGCTGCCGGCTCCTCGGCAAGCGCCCGGTCAATCTGCTCTTGCGTCAACGCCCCGCATGCCAGCCCAAGGCTGCGCATCTCCGGCTTCATCCGCCGGATCTCGTCGTCACGCATCGGGGCGACCTCCTCCTCCTGGGCGAGCGCCCGGCGGTTCGCCTCCGCCGCCATCTGCCGCAGCCGCTCGCAGGCCAGCCGATGCCGCGCCATAAGCCCTGCGGCGAGCGTGCGGATCTCTGCCTCGATCTGGTTGGCGAACTGCATTGGCCGGTGCAGCGCCGCTTGCGCCGCCTCCCGCGCGACACGGCCCGGAAGATCTCCGAGCGCCGTAACCATCACGCTCAGCCACGCATCGGCTTGTTCCTGGCTGATCCCGGGCGAGACTTTCGTCAGCAGCAGTGACAGGTCTTCCCGGAGCCCGACGCTCAGCCGAGAGGTGATCGTGATCGGACCGGGCTCAGCCTCCTTCAGCGGTGCAAGGCCGCGCTCATACCGGGCCAAGAGCGGGAAAAGCTCCAAGCCCTCGGCCATCGCCATCGCCTCGCTCAGCGTCCAGTTCGAGCCGCTCGCGAAAGCGGCGACTGCTCTCGATTGGTCCGCTCGGTCGGCCGTAATGAGGTGATTTGCCATTTCGCAAGCATCCTTCGATGAATGATTTCGGGTCGATCGCGCCTTCGCGCTGCGCTTTGCCGAGGGCGGAGATCACCGCCTCCGGCCCGTGGTCGCGCTTCCACTTGCCCAGCAGCCTGCCGGCGGCGTCGGGCGTTAGCCCAGCCTCGCCAAGCAGTCGGCGGCCGTGCTCGAACATCACGCGCTCCGGATCTGGCGGGCTTGGCGGCGCCTCCGCGCCCGTTCCGATAGGAACGGAATTCTTCTTGGGTGAAGGTGATTGTGGCGGGCATGCTCCAAGCATTGCTTCCGGCATGCTTGGAGCATTGCCCGAAGCATGCTCGGAGGTGTTGCCTTTCGCTGGCCGGCCCGCGTTGCTTGGAGCATCGCCGGATTGTGCCCAGCGCGCTTCAGCAGCGGCCTTCGCCTTGCTCGATCGCCGCTCGGCATTAGCCTCCGCCTGCGCAAGCTCCGCGTCGATACGCTTATGGCGCCACTCGCCCTCCGCGACCTGAAACAGCCGCTGCATGGCCGGGCGGTGCTTCTTCCAGGCACGCGCATCCAGCTTGGTGATTTGCTGCAGGACCATGTCGTCGTCGGGTGCTGGCCCGTTCCGCCAATAGTCGAGGATCAGCAGCAGGTAGGCCCCATGCTGTTCCGTCGTCAGGCGCTGAGTGTCCCCCAGATAGTCGCCCACATAGAGCGGCATCCAGGCGGACGATTGCCGTGTCATGATTCAATCACCTCGATGTCGGGATAACAGGCACGGAACAGCGCCTTGCGGAGCGGCCAGTCGCGCACCCGCATCCCCTTGCTGTCCTCGGCCGTCAGCTGGCCGCCGCGCTGCCGGTACAGGAAATCGGGCGTGTAGACGGCGCGCCGGCCGTTATCGTGCAGCAGCGTGCGGCCGTTCACCTCGAAGAAGAACTTCGGCCCGATCTGCAGGTCACTGATCTCGCCAGCCATCTGGAGCAGGTGCAGCTCGTTGCATCGGTGCGCCTCCTTCTTCGACGGGTGCGCGTGCCCCGCCCGGCAGGCGGTCTGCTTCGCGCTGTACTTGTTGCCCCGCGGCTTGCGCGCGGTGCGCAGCATCGCGGACGGTCGGAAGGCCATCTTCAGCGATCACCGAACAATGGCAGGCCATTTGCAGGCTCAACGGGACGCACGAAAGGCGCCGGGCGCTCCAGCCCCTTCTTCTCCCGGCCAGCGTACGGCCGGTAGTCAGTGAAATCGATCATGAAGCGCCGGGCGAGCAAGCGCGCGGAGCGCTCGCTGATGCCGAGCGCCTTGGTCGATTCCTTGAGGGTGCGACCTTCGGCGGCATAGCCCTGCATCATGAGGGCGCGCTTCGCGCCCTCCTTCGAGACGCCGCGGGTGCATGCGAATTGGTCGAAGAGGTATGGCGGGCTTTCCATTATCGCCTCCGTGCTCGCTCTTGCTGGATCAGGTGGCGGATCACTTCCGATCGGACGATCCGCTTCACCGGCCAGACGTGAAAGTCGGTGGGTACGACCGCCGCCAAACGATCGTCGGGCATGCCTCGCAGGATGCTCGCGATCATTGGGGCGGTGTACGGTTCGGACATCGCTGGGTGTCAGATCCCGAGAGCCTGCTTGTAGGTCTCAAGCAGCATCTCCGCCTCCTCGCGGTGATGCTTCTCCATCTTCCGCAGCCGGACGATCGTGCGGATCGTCTTCACGTCGAACCCGGTCGATTTGGCTTCGCCGTAGACGTCCTTGATATCGTCGCTGATACCTCTCTTCTCTTCCTCCAGGCGCTCGATGCGCTCGATGAGGAGGCGAAGCTGTTCGGCTGAAATGTTGTCGCTCACTGGTAAGCTCCTTCTGCTCGGGCGCCGGGATCGGCGCGAAATTGCTGATTTGAGGGTCGCCGCCTGCTCACAGGGCGGCCGATGCGATGCCGCCGAGCGTCAGATCCGGCGCGGCACGCGAGAACTTGACATTGCGGGTGATCCTGGCTGCGCCGGCCTCGACGCGAGCGAGTTGCTCTTCGAAGGTCTTGGGCGCCGAGGCGGCTGCGCGACGCTCGCGCTGAAACTCGCGCCTGCCCTCTTCCTCGCCGTGCTGGTTCACCAGCAAACGCAGGCGCCGTCGCTCCGCGCGCGTCAGCACTTCGGTGCTGCGGATCTCGCGGGCGCGCTCCGTCAGCTTGCCTGGGCGGCGTACCGGCGGCAGCCGCTCACCGCGCGCGGCGAGCTCGTCGCGGAATTGATTGCGCAGTCGATAACCGCTGCAGCTACCGATCCCGCATATGGTCGCGGCGCGCAGCACGGGCATGCGCTTAAGGAGCAGCTCCCGAAAGCGGGCTTTTGTCGATTCGGGGATGCTGTGCGCCTGGGCGATCAGCTTCACGCGCCGGCCGTTGATATCGCACCCGGGGAGAGCTTGGCCCTTCGCCTTCAGGCGCTTCACTAGCGCGGCGCGGATCTTCACCACCGACGTCTTGCTGACACCCGTCTGGTCCGACACCTTGATCGAGCCGAGGCCGGTCAGCAGCAGCTCCTCGACGCGCTTGCGATCCTTCGCGTCGACCGGAACGCCGGAATAGCGCTCACCATTGCCGGGCGGCGGCAGTAGAGCCTTGCCGCGAGCATCCAGCTCGGCGTTGTAGAGGCGGCGGTAGTGCGAGACAGATGCGGCGCTGATGCCCATCCGCTGCTGGATCTCGATGTGCTTCACGCCCTTCTTCAGCATGTAGCGCAACCGCTCGACTTCGGCTGGGAGCAGCTTGCCGGCCCGGTCGCGCTCCGCGGGCCGGTGCCCGCGGGCGGCACAGAGCGCGCTCGTGATCGCGTTCGTCGCCGCGGTCTCGCAGACGCCGAACTGCGCCGCGATCTTCGAGAACGGAACGCCCTGCTCCCGCATCTCGATCGCAGCGGCCAAGTTCTCCCCGCACAGCATGTGCTTGCGAGCAGGCGCGCGCAGCGGCGACTTCAGCTTGAGCCGGGCTGCCTTCATGCGGATGGAATAGATGGACCGGTTGGGCAGCGCTCGATGCGCCGCCGGCATACCGCCTTCGGTGTAGTGCTCGCGCAGGAGCTTCAGCTCAGCCGCCGACCAGGCGGGATTGCGGCGGGCGGACATTAGCACACCTCCGCGGCGCCGACACGCGCAGCGAGCGGGATGAACACGAACCCATCGATCTCGTGGCGCGCAGTCGACGCGCGCTCGTCTTCCAGGCGCCAGACGCCGCCGACGCACGGCGGCGCGCCGCAGTCTGCCCAGACCTCGGCGACCGTCCTGTGGGAACGGAAAGGATAGCCCTCCCCCTCCCCAGCCTCAGCGCGCAAAGATGCGCTCGCGGAAGCTGCCTGCGCAGCCGCCGCGCCATTCGTGGCGATCATGGTGCACTCCTTCAGCCGGCGCCGCCGGCGGCTTATCCTCGGTTCGAAATCAGGCGCGGGCGCAGGCGCTCGCGAAGGCGGTCGATGTGCTTGCCGGCGTTCTCCACCTCGGCAGCCATGGCGGCGAGTTCGGTGTCGTCGACGATGTTGTCGTCCTCCAGCGCCTCGGCGATCGCGGCGAGAAGGTTCGCCAGCGCGGTGAACCCGGCCCGATCGGTGCCGACGCCGCTCTGGATCTCGACCAGCTTGAAGCCGAGCAGGTTGAAGACGGGATTGGCGAAACGGCCATCCCAAGCCTTGCAAGCATGGAGGAAGGCCAGCGCTCCCATCTCGCCTTCGCCCTTGCGGTAGCGCTCCGCCGAATCCTTCGACCGACCGAGCACGCGCCCGAGATCATCATCGGTCGCGCCATCCTGTCGACGGATGTCGTCGAGGCTGTCGCCGATCGTCTTGAGGAGCAAAGATGCCGTTACGGTCTGATATCGGCCGTAGATCTGCTGGCGGCTCAACGTGCATTCTCCGAAGCATGGAAAAGGGAATTGGCATCGGTGGGAACGACGGGCGCGGACCGCAGGGAGGGGAGATCCGCGCCCGTCCCCGGTCCGCCGTCAGCGACGAGGGGGGAAGAGCCGCTGGCGGCGGCGAGGCCGCAATTCTGTTCGGCGCACTGCGCGGCTTCCGGGTGCCAGCCACCCACGCCGCATCGGGCGCAGGTGGAGGCGAGCCGGGCGCGCGTGGCGCCTTCGTGGTCGAGGGTGATCATGCCGCCTGGGCCGCCGGAGCGTCGTACTGCTCCATGAACTGGCGGACCTTCTTCTCGGTCTCGGGCCAGACGCGCCGGCCAGCGCGCAGCTGGCGGACGAAGTGACGGTCGCCGAGTGCCTCGTCGCCGAACGGCGTGGGAGCCATGTTCGTCCGCTTGAGGAACGCCTCGACATCGGAGAGCAGCGTTGTCATGCCAACATTGCTAGATGTGAAAAGTCACACCGTCAAGGTGTGAACTTCCTCCCCTACCGTTCCACCCCCGCGGTGTGTGATACTTCACACGTGAACGAACGAGCCGAAATCGAGCGCATCAAGGAGCGCATCCGCCAGCTGATGGTCGAAAAGGACATCAAGGCGAAGCCGCTCTCCAAGGCTGCGGGAAAAGGTGAGACGTTCATTCGCGACTTTTTTGCCGCGGACGACCTGAAGATCGGCAACCTGCATCGGGTCGCTGACGCTCTGAATGTGACGATCTCCGACATCATCGGCTCGGGCATGGTGTCAGTATCGGGGCGCGTCGGTGCTGGCGGATCGGTAATTTTCGAAGAAGCCGAAGATGGCTTTGCGCCTCGGCCACCAGGGATCACAGGAGAGGTTGAGGCGCTCGAGGTGAGCGGCGATTCCATGCTTCCGCGCTATTCGTCGGGCGACATCGTCTACATCGCCCGCGATCACGAAGGCATCCTTGAGTCTGATATCGGCGAATACTGCGCTGTGCGGCTCGCGACGGGGGAAACCTACGTCAAGCAGCTCAGCCGCGGATCGCGACCAGGATTTTTCACGCTTCTCTCGCTCAACGCAGAGCCCATCACGGACGTTGAGCTGACCTGGGCCGCGCCCATTATCTTCGTGCTGCCAAGAGCCGCTCGACGTCGGTTGGGGTTCTAATCCAGTAACGGAAGCCGGCTGGCGCGTCCGGGGCCGGCTGGCCCGGGAAATACGATTGCACCTGTGGATCGTCGTCGCAGATCACGACGCTTAGACGCACACCAAGCAGGCACGATCGGCTGTAGCCTATACTGTCTATCACCCCAGATACCCCCCGGCCGTGCTCGTGGATCATGCGATGCAGCCAGCTGCCGCGGGGTGCGTACCCGATCGTCTCTCCGTGAACAGAGACCACGCGAAGCGCGGTCTCGTCGTGCGGGTTGTCAGGCTCATGGACAAACCGAACCGCTTCGCCCGCCGCGCATCGCTCGAGCGCATCCTGATAGTGTGACACGCCCACAAGGCGCACATACGCAACACCGTCGTCCAACCGAATCGCTCCAGCATTTTGCCTCCCTCAAGATTCCTGAGCTGAAGAGACAAAACAAGAACGATGTGAGAAATCACATTTCTAGTTGACTAGGTGTGATTTACCCCACTACTAGGGGTTCAGATGGCGCGCCGCCGGCCCGCCACGGGAGATCCCGATGCAACAGCATCCCTCACTTACCGACCCAGACGTCCTGCAGGCGGTCGACGACTTCCGCGACGACGTGCTGGAAATCCGCGCGATCACCGCGCCGCTCATCCGCATGGAACTGGGCGACCCCCGCCGCGCCGCGATCGGCGCCCAGGTGCAGCGCCGCGTCGACGGCATCGACCTGCGCGCCGCGCGCCTGGGCATGTCCGGCCTGGTGCTGTTCGAGCTGATCAACATGGCGCTCGACGCCGAGCGCGTGGCGGTCGCGGCATGAGCGCCCGCCCCATCATCCTCTACCGACCCGAGGTGCAGAACTGGTGCCCCGGCTGCGGCAAGAGCAACTGGTTCGTGGGCCGGTTCAGCGCCGAGTGCGCGTTCTGCGCCACCGCGATCGAGATCAAGCAGGCGCCGCGGACCGGATGGGCGCGGCGGCATTGGAAGGCGGCGGCATGACCTTCCCCCGTCAGCCCGACCAGATCGTGATCACCCCGTCGAACCAGAGCCCCTGGGTCGGCTGGCTGAACGCGCCAGGCGATCGGTTCACCCGCGCGCAGCTGGGCGCGATGAAGGCGAACAACATCGATCCCGCCACGCACGCCTTCGTCATCACCGTGTTCCGCGAGGCGACGATGCGGGAGATGTGGTGGCCGCGCGGCGACGCGCCGCCGGTGTTCCAGTTCGATTGCCCTGTGATGTCGGTGACCAGCGACGGCCGCCTGCGCGTGATCTCGCCGAGCGGCGACGTGAAGATCGTGCTGGCGAACGGATGGGTGAAGATCCCGAGCCGGCCCAACCGCCACCTCCTGACCCGAGGGGCAGCGTGATGCGGATCTCGCCCTGGCCCATCGTCTTCACGATGGCGTCCCTGCTGCTCGCCAGCATGCTCATTCGGTGCGTCGTCGCGGCGTACCAGCCCCATTCCCCCGAGGTGGCCTCCGCACACCCCCTCGAGGTCGCAAGCAGCGCACAAGCGCGCACCCTCGCTCCGGCCGCGGAGGCCGGCCGGAGCAAACCGCGAGGGAGGCTCTTAGAATGAAGCCGTTCTCCATCCGTTCATTTGTCGAGCAACTCAGGGAATACGGCACGCACCCTTTCAATGCCAATCCCACTCCATTCAGCTCCCAGTGTCAGTGCACCGAGCCAATGATCCGTTATTTGCCTCGCAATCATACTCATCCAGAGCGACATTCTTTCGAAAGGTATTTCACCGGTCTGGTAACCCCTCCCAGTAGCCTCAATCTCTTCTTGGTGACGCGGGACATGATCGCACAACATCTCCAAGTAAAGCACAATATCTTGGTTCACCGCCTCATAATATGGTTTTGCGGCTGTGAAACTGGAAAGAAGTTGCCGCAGACTCATCATGAGAGCTATGAAATCTCTTTGCTCATTTTCACAAAGGAAGAGCTTCCGACTGCCGATTACGACTTCAGCAATAATCAATTCAAGGCGTTCTTTTTTGCGAGCCGCCTCCCGGGAATGTTTGACCTGTTCAACAAAGATTGCGCCAAGCACCGTGAAACCAGCACCAAATGCAGCGCCGAAAAACCCGAGAATATCGCCCGCGTCAGTCGTCAATTTCGCGGCCACGTAGACGCAACCAAAGAAGATGCCAGTGGCAGATCCCGCGATCGCAGCTTCAATCAAGCCTTGCTTGTCAACTCTCATCACAACGTTTTGCCGCCCGCGCACCTGGGCTGCAACGAAAAACGTCCGGAGGGCTTCCATGGCTGACCAGATCGACCAGGCGAACGAGCTCAACGAGCAGCACCTCGAGCGCAGCCTGCGCGCGGCGCGGCAGCCGATCCCCGTCGGCGCGCCGGGCGAGTGCGAGAACTGCGGCGACGACAGCCCGCGCCTCGTGCGCGGATGGTGCGCGCCATGCCGCGATGGGAGGCCGCGTTGATCGCGCATCCCGACCTCTTCCCCGTGCCGCGCGTGCTTGTTGCCTGCGAGTTCAGCGGCACCGTCCGCAACGCCTTCCTGCGCCGCGGTTTCGATGCTTGGTCCTGCGACCTGCTGCCGGACGAGCGCGGCAGCAACCGCCATATCCGCGACGACGTGCGCCATGTGCTCGGCTGGGGCTGGGATCTGCTGATCGTCGCGCATCCGCCGTGCACCCGGCTCTGCAACAGCGGTGTCCGCTGGCTGCATGTCCCGCCGCCCGGCCGGACGCTAGCCGATATGTGGCGCGAGCTGGACGACGGCGCCGCGCTGTTCTCGGACCTGTGGGGCGCGCCGATCGAGCGCGTCGCCGTCGAGAACCCGGTGATGCACCGGCATGCGAAGGAGCGGATCCGCGGCTATGCTGAGCCAGCGCAGAGCGTGCAGCCGTGGCAGTTCGGGCACGGCGAGACGAAGCGCACCTGCCTGTGGCTCAAGAACCTGCCGCCGCTGGTGCCGACGAAGATCGTCGAGGGGCGCGCCGCCCGCGTGCACCGCATGTCGCCCGGGCCGCGCCGCGGGCACGAGCGCTCGCGGTTCTTCCGCGGCATCGCCGATGCGATGGCGTGCCAGTGGGGCGACCTTCTGCTCGACGCCGCGCGCTCGATCGCCTCCCAGCCCGCGCGGAGGGTAGCCGCGTGACCTGCCAACACTTCACCCTGCCGGGCGGTGGCTCCGCGATCGTCTGCTCGCAGACCAAGCGCTGCAAGTGCGGACAGCGCGCGCCGCTGCTGTGCGACTGGAAGGTGCCGGGCAAGCGCTCGGGCACCTGCGACGCGCCGATCTGCGAGCGCTGCGCCACGTCGCCGCAGCCGGGCAAGGATCTGTGCGCCAAGCACGCGAAGGCGTTCGAGGCGTGGAAGGCCGCGCGCGCCGTGGTAGAGAACAAAACATGATCAGCTTCCTCCTCGCCGCCGCCATGTCTGGCCCCACCTTCACCTGCACCGTCACCCGCGTCCACGACGGCGACGGGCCGCTCTGGTGCGCCGAGGGCCCCAAGGTGCGGATCGCTGGCATCCAGGCGCCTGACTTCGAATCCGCCCAGCCGTGCCGCGCCGGGCGCGCGGGGTACGTCTGCAGCGACACGCGGGCGCGGGCGAGCCAGCGCACCGTGTCCGCGCTCGTGCTGCGCCGCCGACTCACCTGCCAGGCGCTCGAGCCCAGCTACAACCGCGTCGTCGCCCGCTGCCGCCTGCCGGACGGCCGCGACCTTTCCTGCGCCGTCCTCGCCGCCGGCGCTGCCACGCGCTGGGACCGGTACTTGCGCCGCTACAACCTCGGGGCCTGCCCAGCCGGCCGCCCCATGCTTTCGATGAAGGAGAAGAGCGATGGGAGTCGCTGAGAAGTTCACCGGCGCCGCCGCGCCCGTCGCCGCATTCGTCCGCCTGCGCGAGGTCGAGGCCCGCACCGGGCTCTGCGGCAAGACGATCTATCGCAAGATGGCGCGCGGCGAGTTCCCCCAGAGCGTCAGGCTCGGCGCGAACGCTGTCGGATGGCGCGAGAGCGATTTGCAACAATGGATGGCCAACCCAATGTGTTGGAGCGCGGCGGCCTAACTGGCCGGCGCGCGTCTATCGTACTCTTTTCGGCTCCGCTGGCACCGCGTGATGGAGGATTTGCGAGCGGATCGCAGTGTACTGCGATGTAGTTGCAAGCTGAGGAAGACGGTTGTCCCCGCACGTACTGTCCCACGATGCCCCGCGAAGTCGGCGTACGTCCCTATTGACGGCGCACGCGAGGTGGAGCATTCAAAAACTCCGTTGGCTGGGCACCGTTCAGGATACAGCCAGCAGAGGGAGCGTTCTTACACTACGTACTACGATTTTAACCTGGCCCTAATGAGAGGGGGTTCAGGCTTGAAGCCGTGTTACGACACGACCATTGACCAGGAGGGTTTTGCCATGACCCATGACCGTGAAATTCCTAGCGACGATGAGGTCCGTGAGGTTCTTCAGCGCCTTGGTAGCACGACCGCTCGCGCTCTCGTTGAAGCGCTCGTAGACGGCGGCCATAGCTCGCGCGACTCGCAGCGGGCAATCCAGCGTTGCCTCGATCGAGGCAAGATTACGCTTGGCAGCGGCCTCCGCCTCCAGGTTGCCGCAGAGCGAGTGCTGGTCGCCGCTTAAACACGATAATAGCTTCGGGGGGAGTTTTTGATCTGGAATCAGTTAGCGCGCGACGCGCGTCGTTGGGGTGTTAGCGGTTCTGGTCAAAGACGACCTTCCGAACGAGACAGGGACGCGATCCTGTACTCCTCGGCCTTCCACCGGCTCGCGGGGATCACGCAGATCGTTCGCGCCGGTGAGGCTGACTATTTCCACACTCGGCAGCAACATTCGCTGAAGGTCGCTCAGCTTGGGAGACGCTTAGCTCAAGCTTGTGTCGCCAAGCAGCCCGCGCTCGCTCAAAGCTGGGGAGTTGATCCCGAAGTTGTGGAAGCGGCCTGCTTGGCCCATGATTTAGGCCACCCCCCGTTCGGCCATATTGGCGAGAAGACGCTCAATAAGCTGGTCACGGCGAAAGGCGATCCGGACGGATATGAGGGGAATGCTCAGACCTTTCGGATACTGACAAAGACCGGCGTTCGATACGACGAGACGCCAGGGCTTGATATGACGCGGGCGACGCTTGCCGCCGTGCTAAAGTACCCTTGGATGAGAGACCCTTCGGACTTTGCAAAGTCTAACAAATGGTCCGTGTACCGCAGCGAAAGTGAAGACTTCGCGTTTGCTCGGGAGTTTCACCCGCACGCTCGTCAGTCTGCGGAGGCGGCCCTCATGGACTGGGCCGACGACATCGCCTATTCCGTCCACGATATTGAGGATTTCCACCGAGCTGGGGCGATGCCGTGGCACCTCATATTCGAGAAGGAAAACGCTGCTTCACTCGTAGCCGCCGCGGAGAAGTCCTGGTTCGGAAAGCCAGCCGACGCGCACGAGCGCTTGAGCAAGGCTAGGCAGGATCTCGCAGACTATTTCGCCGGCTATGAAGCCATTGTCCGCGAGCCCTATGATGGTTGCCGAGCACATCGCGTAGCGCTGAGGACACTCACCTCGACACTCATCGGGCGATATGTTCAAGCCACGACACTCAGCGGCAATTTCGGTAGCGACCCAATCGTTCGGGGCATCGAAGAGGAGGCCGAGATCCTCATCCTCAAGCAGATTACAAAGCAATACGTCATCAGCAGTCCCACCCTACTGGCGCAACAGCACGGACAGGAACGGATAATCCGCAAGCTGTTCAACGCGATCGTAGCGGGAGCCGCAGAAGGGTTCCCAAAATTTCTGCCGGTTCGACTCAGGTACTTGTGGGACCTCCGCGACGGCTCCGACGCCAGATTTGCAGCGGATTGCATTGCATCGATGACCGAGGCGCAGGCGATAGCTTTGTTCGGCCGCCTGTACGGCACCGCTGCAGGATCGGTGCTCGACCCCATCATCAAGTAGTCAACCCGCGCGGTCATAGCCTGCAATAAGGCGAGCCGCGTGCGGGAGTCCGTCCATCGTCTGATCAGCCCACCACCGGGCGAGATCCCACCGGCGAGGCATGTGCCGGGCGCGGTTGTAGGCCATCTCCGCCGCCGAAACGCCCTTCGGCTTGTGGGAGAGCATCGCGTCGATGATCGGCCGATCGCCTTCGAGGCCAAGCTCCGTCGCCCGCTCGTTCATGATCGTCGAGAACGCGGTGCGCCATCCGTGCGGAACGTGCCGGCCGCGATAACCGCACTGGTTGTAGCGATATCCGATCGTGTTGTTCGACATCGGCTGGTGCGTCGAGCGCACGCTGTGGAACAGGTAGGGGAAGCGGCCGCTCAGCGCGTGCACGGCGCGCAGCACGTCGACGGCCTGAGCGGGCAGTGGCACGATATGCTCGAACGCCTCGTCGGCCTTGTTCTCCAGCTCGAGCTTCATGCGGTCGGCGCTGATCCGCCAGATCGGCTCGGGGCTGTCCCCTGCCCCGCTCGGGTCCGCCCAGTCGATGCCCTCGAACTCCGCCCAGCGCGCGGTCGGCACCAGGCCCGGCCGCACGAAGGTGAGCCCGAGCAGGCGGGACGCCAGCTTCGTCAGCGGGCCGCCGGTCGATGCGTCGATCGTCGCGTGGAGCTGGCGGATGTCCTGGACACTGCTCAGCCCCGGCTGGCTGCCGCCAACCGGCGTCGGGAGCATCGCCTTCACCAGGTGCCGGCCGGCGGGGTCTCGGTCGCAGAAGCCCTCGGCCATCCCGTAACCGAACACGGCCGAGATGTGCTGCCGGATGCGCTTGGCGCTGTCGATCGCGCCGCGGCGCTCGATCTTGCGCAGGAGCGCCAGCACCGTCGGGCCGTCGATGTCCGACAGCGGCAGCGCGCCAATCTCGGGGAACACGTCGCGCTTGAGCGCCTGGTCGATCTTGGTCGCGTTCACCTTAGACCAGCGGCCCAGCTGCGCGGTGTACCAGCGCTCGGCCACCACCTTGAACGTCGCGCCGGCCGCGGCGTGCGCGAGGATCTTCTGCTTGCGCCGCTCGGTCGCCGGGTCGCGGTGCTCGCGCAGCAGCCGCTTTGCCTCCTCCCGGGCGTCGCGCGCATCGCGCAGCGGCATGTCCGGATAGGCGCCGAGGATCAGCCGCTTTTCCTTTTCGGCGAATCGGTACTTCAGCCGCCAGGATTTGTGGCCCTTGGTGGTCACGAACAGGTAGAGCCCGCCGGCGTCGGCGAGCTTGTAATCGCGCTCGCCTGGCGCTGCTTTCTTGCACTGGGTGTCGGTCAACGGCACTGGGCGTGCTCCCGGATGAAACCGAGCAGGCTTGGCGAGGGCGAGAACCACTCGCCGCGGATCACGTCCGAGCTGAAGTGCCGGAGGATCGCCATCTCTGCCGCATAGCCACCGCGCAACGTCCCGAGCACGACCAGCTGCTCTGGCGTTGCCTGCTGCAGCGACTGCAGGCGAGCATCAACGTCGCGCGTGACGCCAATCTTGATTGCCCCGCCCGCCCCAGACGACTGGATGAAATAGATCTGGTTTGGCTCCTCCGGTTGCAGCGGGAGGCTCCTTAGTTGGGACAAAGCACTGATGTTCGGCAGGGCCCGACCGCGTGAAGGATCCACCTTGTCGCGCAGGAGCCTTTTTGCCTCGTCCCGCATCTGTCGCGCCTGCGCGATCTTCACCTCAGGGAACAGACCGAAGGTGGCCTGCTTCTCTCGGTTGCGAAGACGATACTTCAGGCGGAAGGACTTAGCGCCCTTCGGCGAAACCAGCACGAACAGTCCGCCACCGTCGAAGAGCTTAAACGCCTTTTCCCTCGGTGCTGCGGCGGCAATTTCCTCGTCTGTAAGCATGTGACCCCCAGTGCCCCCAAATCGTCCGGCGATGCCCCCAAAAATGCCCCCGGATGCCCCGTCCTGGGGTGTCCCTGGGTGTCCTTGGACGCGCGTCGAGGCTCAACAGAAACCGAGGGTTTCCGCAACCTTGTGTCCTTCGATGTCCTTGGGTGTCCCGAGAGGCTGGTGGGTCCGCCGGGATTCGAACCCGGGACCTCTCGATTAAAAGTCGCTTGCTCTACCGACTGAGCTACGGACCCACAGGGCGCCACCTAGGCGCAGGGACGCCGCCGGTCAACCGCGTGCAGCAACGGAAGTGTCCTGCGGCCGGTCACCGGATCGCGCCAGTCGGGGGCGATCTCGGCAAGGGGGCCCAGCACGAAGCGACGATCCCGATAATGGATGTGCGGCACGATCAGGTCCCGCCCCCGCCAGCAGCCGCCGGACCACAGCACGATGTCGAGATCGATCACCCGCGCCCCCCAGCGTCGCCCGCGCCGGCGGCCGAAGTCTCGCTCGATTTCCTTCAGCCGGCGCAGCAGCGCGTCGGGGGTCTCGTCGCTTTCGATCCAGGCGACGGCGTTGGCGAAGCGGCGGATCGAGGGCCCGAGCGGCGGCGTTTCGTGCACCCGCGACACCTTGCGCACCCCGCCGATCGCGGCGAGCGCGGCGGCCACCTCGCGGCGCGGGCTGCCATGGCGGCCGCGGCGGTTCGAGCCCAGGGCAAGGATGTAGCTTGTGAGTGGCACGCTGCCGCGCCTATCCCGGCGAAATGTATCCGCCAAGCCCTGAACCCGATCGCGATTGCCCGCTCTGCCCCCGCCTGGTCGCGCTGCGCACCGACCTGCGTGCCGAACAGCCCGAATGGTGGAACGCGCCGGTGCCGGCCCTGGGCGACGACACCGCGCGCATCGCCATCGTCGGGCTGGCGCCGGGCCGTCTCGGCGCCAATCGCACCGGCCGCGCCTTCAGCGGGGACGATTCGGGGACGCTGCTGTTCGCGGTGCTGGAAAAGCTGGGGCTAGCCGAGGGGGGCGAACCGCGCGGGGTGCACATCCTCAACGCGATACGCTGCCTGCCGCCCGAGAACCGGCCGACGCCGGCCGAAATCCACGCCTGCCGACCGTTCCTCGCCGCACAGTTGCGCGCGCCGATCGTCATCGCGCTCGGCGAGATCGCGCATCAGTCCGCAGTGAAGGTACTTGGCGGCAAACTCCCCAAGGCGCGCTTTGCGCACGGCGCCGAGCACCACCTGCCCAAGGGACCGGTGGTGCTCGATAGCTACCACGTCTCGCGCTACAACCAGTGCATCGGCCGGCTGACCGAGCCGATGCTGACGGCGGTGTTCGAACGCGCGCTGGCGCTCAGAGATACTTTACGAGGCTGAGGCTGCTCAGCTGCGAGAACACCGAATAGCTCGCCTCGAGCACGGTCTTCTGCTGCGCGAGGTCGACAGCGACCTGGCCGAGATCGGCGTCCTCGTTGTCCTCGATCACCTTCTGCAGCAGCAGCGAGCGCTGGTCACCGCGGGTGCTGAGGTCCTCGACCTGGTTCTGCTTTCGGCCATTGTCGGCGTTGACCGCGTTCACGTCGTTGAGGCCGCCGTTCAGCTGGGCGACGGCCTGCTGCAACGCGGTTTTCTGGGCGGCGGTGATCGTCGAGCCGATCGTACCGGCCTGCGAAAGCGTGCGGAACGCCTCGTAGAGGTTCTTGCCGATCGAGCTGGCGTTGACGCCGTAGCTCACGTCCACGCCGTCGCCGACGCGCGCGGTGGACAGCACATTGTCGTCGTGGAACGCCTGATCCGCCGGTGTCGTCGCGGCGTCGGCCAGCGTGGTCGGCGAAAAGGGTGCCTGATCCGTCTGCGAGCCGGCGAACAGCGGCGTACCGCCTTCGCTCGCGTTGAGCGAGGCGCGGAACTGCGCGAACGAGCTTTCGATCGCTTCCTGCAGGCCCGAGCTCTGGCCGGTGCCGATCGCGGTCATGATCTGCTGGCGCAGATCCGTGCTCGACGTCTGGATGCCCTCGATATGCCCCTGGTAGAGCGACATGGTGGTGGTCACCCGCTTGGCCACCGCCGACTGCGCCTTCTGCTGCTCGAGCAGGCTGTGCGCAGATAGGTTGCGCACCGCCTCGGTGCCGAGCGAGGCGAAATCCGTCGCCTTCTTGCCCGTGGAAAGCTGTTTCTGCGTGGCCGCCAGCTTTTCCTGCGCGATGGAGATCGCGCTGGCCATGGTGCGCTGGAGCGGAATGGTGGCAACACGAGACATCAAAACAGCTCCCTTACTGAACCATTTGCAGCAGCGTGTCGTACATCTGCGTCGCGGTGGTCATCACCCGCGCGGATGCCGAATAGCTGTTCTGCAGGACGACCATCTGCGAGAGCTCCTCGTCGATGTTCACGCCCGAATAGCTGTCGCGACGATTGACCGCGTCCGACTTGCGGGCATCGGCATCGTCGAAGCGGCTTTGCGCCTGGCTGGCTTCCAGGCCGGCGCGGCCCAGCAATTGGGTCGACAGGCGGCCCACCGTCGTCACCCCGTCCTTGCCCAGGTCGAGCGCGCTGCCGAGCTTGTTGACGAACGCGGTCGCCCCGCGCGTATCGCCCGCGCCGATCGCCTTGGCACCGATCGCCGCGGTGGTGTCGAACCGAGCGAGCGGGATCTGGTCGGCGTTGGCAGCGACGTCGTTGCGGACCTTGGCGACATCCAGGCCGCTGTTCAGCCCGCTCAGGCCGGAAAGCGACGAGAAGGTACGGCCGCTGCCGAGACGATCGGTCGAATCCGATGCGATCGAAATCACCGCGCCCGACATGCCGCTGGCGGGCTCGAACCGCATCCGGCCGCGCGTGTCGAGCGAGAAGCTGCCGAAATTGCTCAGCGGGCTGCCGTTCAGCTGGGTGACGAGGTCGCCCATTGTCCCGCCCGTCGTCGGCTGCAGCGTATAGCTGGTCAGCGCGAGACCCGAGGCGTCGCGCAGCACGATCTGCGCGCTCTGGCCGGTCGTGAAGCCGTGCGGATCGGAAGCGGTGAAACCGGTGGGCACCAGGCTGCTGCTGTCGCTCCGGATCAGGTCGTTCATGCCGAAATATTGCGACACGCCCACCCCTGCCCGCTGGCTGGGGCTGCTGGTCGACTGGGCGATCGCCACGCCGTTGCCCGCCCCGGACGCGGAGATGGTCAGCACCCCGTTGGTGAAGCTGGCCGTCCCGGCAGTACCGAGGCCGGAGTTGATCGCACTGACCATGTCCGCAACGGTCGCGCTGGGGCCCAGCGCATCGAAATTGACTTCGGTCTTGGCGACCAGCGTGCCGTCGGACTGGGTGACCGCGAAGGTGGCCTTGCCGGTAAAGCCCAGCCGATCGGTGGAAACCAGGCCGGTCTGCCGGCCGGTCAGGCTCGCTGGCGGCGGCACGGCGGTTCCTTCGTTGGAGACCGCGTTCAGCGACTCGGCAAGACCGCTGAACACGGTGCCGAGCTGTTCCGAAAAGGAGGGCAGCGCCCGGTCGCGCAGATCGAGAAGACCGCCGAGCTTGCCGCCGATTGCCGCCGAATCCAGCTTCTCGCCGGTCAGCGCGCCCATCGTGCCATCCTTGTTGGCGAAGCGGATGCTGATATCGGGATAGGTCGTCTGCGAGGTGCCGGTGCCGTTGCCGCTGTTCGGATAGTCCAGCTGGCGCAGCTTGCTGTCGAGCAGCATCTGCCCGGACGTCGTCTCGATGGTCACCCGGCCATCGGGCTGATCGCGGACATTGACCGACAGCAGGCCGCTGAGTTCCTCGATCGCGTTCATCCGCTGATCGGCGGCGCCGCTGGCGCTGCGCCCGAACGCGGTGGCCTGGGTCACCGTGCTGTTCAGGTCGTTGATGCGCTGGAGCAGCGTGTTGACCTTGTCGACGGTGTAGCCGACTTCGGATTCGACGTCCGCCCGCAGCCCGTCCACGTCGCGGGTGGTCTGCTGCATCGACGACAGCGCGTCGGCGACATTCCCTGCGAACACGGCCTTGGTCTGCGCCGAGGACTGCGATCCCGTCATTGCCGTCGCGGAGGACGTGATCGCGTCGAGACGCGCCGGCAGGCCGGACGAGGCGCCCGGCTCGCCGAGCAGCGCCTGCAACCGACCAAGGTAGCTCGACGTCACGTCGGTCTTCCCGTAGTCGCCGGCGCGACGATAGACCGTCGCTTCGAGGAAGCGATCGGCCACCCGCTCGGGCTCGCCGACGTTCACACCGCTCACCTGGCCGGTGACCACCGAGGTCGACAGCGAGACGCGCTCGCGAGCGTAGCCGGTGACGCCGACATTGGCGATGTTGTTCGATACCGCGCGCAATCCGGCCTGGGCTGCTGCCAGGCCGGAAACCGCGGTTCCTAGGATATCGTTCAGCGCCATGTCGTGCGTCCCCCGGCCTCAGTCATCGTCAGCGCTTCAGATCGCTGACTTCGCGCAGCATGTCGTCGACGGTGGTGATGATCTTCGACGAGGCGCTGTAGGCGCGCTGGAAGCGGATCATGTTGGTGAACTCGCCCGCCAGATCGACGGTCGAGGCTTCCAGCGTGTTCGACGAAAGCTTGCCGGCACCCAGCTCGCCAGGCGCGTTCATCGTCATCGATCCCGACTGCCGGTTCGCCGAATAGGCGTTGCCGGACACCCGGGTAAGGCCGTTCGGATTGGCGAAGGTGGCGATCGGCAGCTGGAACACCTTGCGGGTCGAGCCGTCGTCGAAGATCGCGCTGACAATGCCGTCCTTCGACACTTCGGTCGACGCGATGTTGCCGAGCACGCCGCCGTCGGAGCCGCCCGAGATCAGCGACGAAGGCTGACCGAAGGAGGTGATGCCGGCGATCGAATTCGCGCTGCCGAGATCAACGTTGATCGGCTGGTAATCGGCGCCGTTCGTATAGGTGATGTTCAACGGGCTGTTCGGCCCCGGATTGTCCCAGGTGATGGTCTTCAGGCTGCCGTCACCGTTGAAATCCACCGTTCCGCTACCCACCAGGCCGTTGGTGCCGGTGACGTCCGATGCCGGAACGACGACGGCCTCCACCTTCCACTGGTTGGTGTTGGTCTTGAGGAACGACATGTTGAGCTGATGGCTGCCGCCCTGCGCATCGTAGATCGTGAACGGACGCGTGAACGTCGGCTCGATCTTCGTGCCGCTCGACGCGTTTGCCGTATAGGCCGCCATCGCGCCGGCGGTGGTGCCGTAGCTGCTGGCGCTGGAGGAAATCGCTGCGTCCGACTGCAGGTTGATGCGCGCCTGCAGCTTCGTGGTCGGCGCGGCCGTGCCGACCAGGTCGCTCAGGCGGACCGGGGACAGCGTGTCGAGGCTGCCGGTGTTGTTCGCCTTGCCCGCGGCATCCAGACGCCAGCCATAGAGGTACAGGCCGGAGGAATTGCGCAGATAGCCTTCCTCGTCCGGCTTGAACGAGCCGGCGCGGGTGTAGGCAACCGGATCGCTGGCCGTGGTGCCACTGCGCGTGACGAAGAAGCCATTGCCGTCGATCGCGAGATCGGTGCTGCTGCCGGAAGCCTGGAGCAGGCCCTGCTTGGACACCTGCGAAATCGGCGACGCCGCCACACCACCGGCCGAATAGCTCGACGACGCGCGACCATCGGTCACCAGCGTGCGGAACTGCGCCTCGACGCCCTTATAGGCGACGGTGTTGATATTGGTGATGTTGTCGGCAACCGTGGCCATGGCACTCGACTGCGCGCTCAGCCCGGAAACGCCAGCGTAAAGAGCGGAATAGAGGCTCAAGTTCAAAACTCCTCGAGATGCCCGCGCGATCCCCACGCCGGCGACCTGTTCATTGTAGAGGGGGAAACCCTGCACCCAAATCGATAGGGCGAATTTGCCTGTTGCGGCGCGGGAGGCGGCAAAATTTGCCGGGTGTTCGCATCGCTGCCCGCAAACGCGACTATAAGTTTAGGAACGCTTATCGAAAGGCCAGTTCCATGCTTCGCATCACGCTCCGGGACGGTGAAAAGGCGATCGTCAACGGCGCGGTGTTGCGCGCCGTGGGTCGCACCCAGATCGCCGTGGAGAACAAGGTATCGATCCTGCGCGGCCGCGAGGTGATGCGGCCCGAGGAAGCGACCACGCCCGCGCGCCAGCTCTATTTCGCCACGATGCTCGCCTATATCGATCCGGCCGGCCGCGACGCGCATCACGATGCCGTGGTCCAGCTGATCAGCCTGCTGATCACAACGCTGGGCACGCCGCAGGCGAGCGAGCTGTGCATCCGCTTCGCCAACGACCTCGCGCAGGGCGAGTATTACAAGGCGCTCGCCGTCGCCCGCGAGGTGATCGCGCTGGAAGAGGCCGCCGCCGACCAGAGCGCCACCCAGGCCGCCTGAAGGACGCCGCCGCGATGCAAACGCTCGCCAGTGCCGCCCGTGCGATCCGGGAAATGGTCCCGGATCGTCGGTTCGGGCGCGTGGTGGCGGTGCGCGGCGCGCTCATCGAAGTGGAAGGCCTGACCGGCGTCGCCCAGATCGGCAGCCGCGTCGAAATCCAGTCCCCCAGCGGCAAGGTGGAAGCCGAAGTCACCGCGCTCGATCGCGGCGTCGCGCTCTGCCTGCCCTTTGTCGATCCGCAGGGCGTCGGGCTGGGTGCGATGGCCGAGCTCGGCGCCGGCCAGTTCACCGTGCGCCCGTCCAAGGCCTGGCTCGGCCGGATGATCAACGGCCTCGGCCGCCCGGTCGACGGCCAGGGTCCGCTGGTCAACGGCGCCGATCCGCAGCCGATCAAGGCCTCCCCGCCCGCCGCCGCCGGTCGCGCGCGCGTCGCCGAACGCATCGAGACGGGCGTGCGCTGCCTCGATACCTTCGTGCCGCTGTGCCGCGGCCAGCGGCTCGGCCTGTTCGCCGGTTCGGGCGTCGGCAAGTCGGTGCTGCTGTCGATGCTCGCGCGCTGGACGCAGTGCGACGTCGCGGTGATCGGGCTGATCGGCGAACGCGGCCGCGAAGTGCAGGAATTCATCGAGGACGATCTGGGCCCCGAGGGCATGGCCCGCTCGGTCGTCGTCGTCGCCACCTCGGACGAGCCGGCGCTGATGCGCCGCCAGGCCGCCTGGACCACCCTCGCCGTCGCCGAGCATTTCCGCGACCAGGGCCTCAACGTCCTCTGCCTGATGGATTCGGTCACCCGCTTCGCGATGGCGCAGCGCGAGATCGGCCTCGCCTCGGGCGAGCCGCCGGCGACCAAGGGCTATACCCCCACCGTCTTCGCCGAACTGCCGCGTCTGCTGGAGCGCGCCGGCCCCGGCGCGCCGGGCGCGGGCATGATCACCGGCCTGTTCACCGTACTCGTCGACGGCGACGACCATAACGAGCCGGTGGCGGACGCGGTGCGCGGCATCCTCGACGGGCACGTCGTGATGCGCCGCGCCATCGCCGAGCGCGGCCGCTATCCGGCGATCGACGTGCTCAAGTCGGTCTCGCGTACCCTGCCCCATTGCCTCGAAGCGGAGCAGAACGAGATCCGCCTCGCCGCCCGCAAGCTGCTATCCACCTATGCCGACATGGAAGAGATGGTGCGGCTGGGTGCGTACAAGGCGGGCTCCTCGGCCGAGGTCGATCGCGCGGTCGCACTGGCACCGCGCATCGAGGCCCTGCTCAACCAGGGCAAGAACGACGAGGGCCATGCCGCGGCGGCGTTCGCCGAGCTCGCCGCGATCCTGTCCGGCGCCGCGACCGGCGATCCCGGCCATGACGTGGGTCTCGCCGCATGAGGACGCCGCTCGATACCGCCCTGCGCATGCAGCAGCGCACCGTCGATGACCTCAAGGTCGCGATCGGCGCCTCGATCGATCGCATCGCCGAGCTGGAGCAGCAGGCGCGCACCCTGGTCGAGCGGATGCGCGAGGAGCGGATGCTCGCCCACGCCCTTCCCTTCGCATCGGACGCCTGGCTCGTCACTGCGAAACATGCCCAGACCCGGCTCGGCGCAGAAGTCGTCGCCGAACAGGGCCGCCTTCTGCAGCTGCAGGAGCAGGCGCGCGAGGCCTATGGCACGCTGCGCGCGATCGAAAGCGCCGCCGAGCGTTTTCGCGCCGAGGCCGAGCGCGAAGCCGAAGCCGCCGAGCAGGCGGCGATTGATGACATTGCCGCGGTGCGCTTCCTGCGGGAACGCAAGCGGATGCCGGTGAAGGCAGCATGATCCACCGTACCGACCTCGCCGCGCTCACGCCGGCTCAGCGCGCCAACGTGATCTACGCACAGGCGCAGTCCGAACTATCGAACCGCCTTTGGCGCGCCGCGATCGGCGACAGCGACCGCGATGGCACGAACAAGACGCGCTCGCCGCTTGGGCCAGGTTCGGACATGCAAATGGATTCGCTGCTCGAACTGCTCGGCACCCAGGCGCCGCGTTCCTCGAAGGGGCGCTGCAAGTGCCAGTGCAGCTGCTCGTGCCACGACGATACCGACGACGCGGCCGCCCTCCCCAAGGGCCCGATGACCGCGGAGCACGCGCGAAGCATTGCCGAGCGACCTGCGACCATGGCTTCCGCCCCCGCCGCCGGTGCGACCGCCGGCGCCGCCTCGGGCGGGCTCGCGCTGGGCGCCAACAGCCGATACGCCGATGCCCTCGCCGCGGCCGAAGCGCGCAGCGGCGTGCCCGCTTCCGCGCTCGCCGCGATCGTCAATGCCGAGGCAGGCAAGGGCCATGACGGCAGCTGGAACGCGCTTTCCCGCAACCCGCGATCGAGCGCCGCAGGGCTGGGCCAGTTCCTCAGCGGCACCTGGCAGGGCCTCGCCGAACAGAGTGGCACGTGGCTGAACGAAGTCGCCAAGGCACGCGGTTGGCTGAAAGAAAACGGCAAGGTCGATCCCAACCGCCGCAGCGAGTTGCTGGCGTTGCGCTACGATCCGCAGGCATCGATTCTCACCGTCGCAGATATGGCCCGCAATAATCTGCAAAAGCTCGAATCCTCCGGGCTCAAGGTGCATGCCGATTCGGAAACTTTGGCCAAGGCAGCCTATCTCAGCCACCATCTGGGACTGGGCGATGCGAGAAAATTTCTTGCCGGCGGGATTGACGCCGGCCGCGCTCGCCACCTCCTCGCCGCCCAGATCGGCGGCTCCGCGGCGGAACAGCGCATCGCCAGCGCCGGCGACGCCACCCGCGCGCACCGGCAATGGTTACTGGAATTCATCGACCGGCATATCCAGCCGGAAAAATTTTCCTCGTAAAGCCGCCATTTCCGGGCTCTGGGAACGTCGTTAGCGAAGATGCTGAACGGCGATTAACCATCATTTTTTCAGGCACTTGGCTCGCCTTGCGAATCGCGCCTGCTATAAAGGTCGGGGGTCTTTTGCGGAAAAGTACCTAAGGCCCCGATTAGCACTCCTTTAAGTGTTTCAGGCGAAATCTGCCCCTGTCGACGGCGCCGGAACGATCGGACCGGCGCTGAACCAGGGGAATACGAATGTCGAAGATCACGATCGCTCTCGAGGCAGCAGTCCAAACCGTCATCGAGAATTCGCCCAAGGACAGCAAGCAGACTGCTCGTCAGCGCGCCGAAGTCGATCGGGCCTTCGCTCGCATTCTGAAGCTCATCGCCCCCCGCATCCGCCACTTCATCCGCCAGTACGGCCTGACCGCGCACTGGGACGACGCCGAGCAGTGCTGCGCCATCGCCGTGCACCGCGCGATCCAGGCCTATGAGCCGGAAAAGGCCCAGTTCACCACCTTCGTCAACTGGCAGATCCGCGGCGAGCTGCAGAGCCTGCGCTTCCGCCTGATGACCGACCAGCGCCCCTCGGCCAAGAAGGTCGAAGCCACCACCGTTTCGCTCAGCGCGATGGTCAGCTCGGCCGATGGCGACGAGATGTCGCCCGAGGCGATGATCGAGGACGAGGATGCGCTGGAGCGCACCGAGAGCGCCGCATCGGATTACCTGGCCGATGGCGCGATCGCCTCGCTGATCGAGGCCTATGTCGACCATCTCCGCAAGGTGGGCATCGAGCAGCTCCGCCGCCGCCCGCGCCCGAAGCGGGAAGAGGCAGCCCTTCGCCGCGAAGGCCCGCGTCTCCGCACCGCCACCCACGGCATCGATCCGACCGAGCTGGAAAAGCTGGAAGCCAAGCTCGAGCGTGATCGCGAGATCGTCGCCCGCCGCGTGTTCCAGACCGCCACGCTCGACGACCTCTCGATGGAAACCGGTGTGACCAAGGAGCGCGTCCGCCAGATCACCAAGCGCGCCGCCAAGGTGATCGCAGAGATCGCCGCTGCCGATCCGCGCTTCTCGGTGATGGCCGAATATGGTGCGCCGGCCCCGACCAAGCGCCGCCAGCCGGCCCCGGCCCACAGCATCACGCCGATCCTGCCGGACGCCAGCCAGCCGCACAACCTGCTCTCCAGCGTCGTCGCGATCAATCCGGCGAGCATCGAGACCGTCGTGGCAGCCGAGGCGAACCGCGAGACGATCGAGGCCATCGCCATTGCCGCACCGGTGCCGACCAGCGCTGCGCTGCATTGATACCACTCGGGGCACAATCGCTCTATAATGGAAGGGTAACCCTTTCGCGGAACGATCTGATGTCCCGAGATTCCCAGACCAACGGCCCCGGCGCCCCCCACATGATGCCGCGGCCGAACTACAAGCTGACCGAACTGGCCGAGGAAATGGTGCGCTGTGCGCAGCCGTTGCTCCCGGCCGGCGGTCGGCTTTTTCTTGGCCTGCAGCAGGACATGGACGGATCGCTGCGGATGATCTGGTGGCGCGGTGACGATTTCCGCCTGATCGCCGAGATCGATGCCAGCCCCGAGGGGTTCTGCGACGAGGACAGCGACGAAGGCGCGCTGCAGGACGCGGCCAGCGCCTGCCTCACCTATCTCGCCGGCCGCTGGCCCAGCCCGCCGCGCCGGCTGGGCGTGATCACCGACGGCATCGGCGTCGCCTTCTCCCCCAACCGCCCCGCGGTGGCGGAGCCCGGCTGGCTGCTCGACCATGCCGGCGGCCTGGCCACGCTTACCACGATCCTGCCGCTCGACGGCGAAGGCCCCTGCGCGCTGCTGTGCACGCCGGTAGAGGCCGCGTCGTACCATTGAGTCGCCGGTGACAAGCGGCCCCGGCATGCTATGGGGACCGCATGGGTGAACTGATCGCGATCGAAGGCGCAGACGGCGTCGGAAAGAACACCGCCGCAAAGGGGCTGTGCGCCGCGCTGCAGGCGTCGGGCCGCACCGCCACCGTGCTCGGTTTTCCGCGCTACGGGCAGACCGTCGCCGGGGTGACGATCGGCAAGATGCTCGCGGGCGAGCTGCCGGTTCCCGTCAGCCCCCATGCCGCCGCCGTGCTGTACGCGCTCGACCGCTTCGAGTGGCGCGATGCGCTGCTGGAGGCACAGGCGACCCATGACGTGGTGGTGCTCGATCGCTACATCGCCTCGAACATGGCCTATCAGGGCGCCAAGCTGGGCGGCGACGAGGGCCGTGCGCTGATGGACTGGATCCTCACGCTCGAGACCGGCCAGTTCGGCCTGCCCCGCCCGCGCGTGTCGATCTATCTCGACACGCCCTGGGACCTCGCCCGCGAACTGATCCTGCAAAAGGCGCAGCGCAGCTACACGACCCGCAGCTTCGACGAATATGAGGCCGATATTGCGCTCCAGCAGCGCGTGCGCGGCAATTACGAAACGATCGTCGCGGCCGATCTGCTCGGCCCGTGGCGCGTCGTCCGGGCGAGCGACGGCGGTGCCATGCGTGCACCGCAAGCCATCGTGGACGAAATCATCTCTCATATTTGAAAATTGGCGCGGCACGCGTATTTCCCGCGCTTGACATTTGCGTTCGTGGAGCAGCAATGGTAGCGCTATCACAACCTGAAACGAAATTGGCGAGAGGTCCCTTGGAAGCGCTTCGTGACATGCTGCCTGCCGATCATGCGCAGGCGATCCTGGTCGGCCGTATGCAGACCCCCGCCGGCCCCAGCCCGGTACTCCTCCGTGACGGCCAGGTGATCGACGTATCGGCGACCGCGTCGACCGTCGCCGACCTGATGGAGCGCGACGATATCGCCACGCTGACCGGCACCGCGCTGTGCAGCGTCGAGGCGCTGGGCACCGAGTCGGCGCCGCAGATTCTGGCACCTGTCGACCTGCAATGCGTGAAGGCTGCCGGCGTCACCTTCGCGGTTTCGGCGCTGGAGCGCGTGATCGAGGAGCGTGCCCGCGGCGATTCTGCGCGCGCCGCCGAGATTCGCGGCGACCTGGAAGCCAAGGTCGGCTCGGGCATCCGATCGGTCGTCCCCGGCACCGCCGAAGCCGCCGCGCTCAAGGCCGCGCTGATTGATGCCGGCATGTGGTCGCAATATCTCGAAGTCGCGATCGGGCCGGACGCGGAAGTGTTCACCAAGGCGCCGGTGCTCTCGGCGATGGGCTGGGGCGCCGAGATCGGCATCCGCTCGGACAGCGACTGGAACAATCCCGAGCCGGAAGTGGTGCTGGTGGTCGACCGGAACGGCACCATCAAGGGCGCGACGCTCGGCAACGACGTCAACCTGCGCGACTTCGAGGGCCGCAGCGCGCTGCTGCTCGGCAAGGCGAAGGACAACAACGCCTCGACCGCGATCGGCCCGTTCATCCGCCTGTTCGACGAAACCTTCACCATGGACGATGTGCGCAGCGCCGTGGTCGACCTCACCATCGACGGGCCGGAGGGCTATCGCCTCTCGGGCACCAACAAGATGAGCGAGATCAGCCGCGATCCCACCGAGCTGGTCCGCCAGACGCTGAGCGAGCACCAGTATCCGGACGGCTTCGCGCTGTTCCTTGGCACGCTGTTCGCGCCGGTGCAGGATCGCGACCATCCCGGCCGCGGCTTCACCCACAAGCCGGGCGACATCGTCCGCATCTCGACGCCGAAGCTCGGCACGCTCGTCAACCGCGTCACCACGTCGAAGGCAGCCGCGCCCTGGACGTTCGGCATCCGCGATCTGATGCGCAACCTCGCCGCCCGCGGCCTTCTCTCGAACTCGTAAGGTGTCCATGTCGCAAGCCGATCTCCAGCAGGGCCCGATTCCGGCCGCTGAGCGTGCCGTCTATCCGAGCCTTAGGGCCAAGCGGGTCCTGATCACCGGGGGTGGTTCGGGGATCGGCGCCGGGCTGGTCGAAGGGTTCGTCCGCCAGGGTGCGGACGTGACCTTCTTCGACATCGCCGAGGACGATTCCAAGGCGCTGGTCGCCAGCCTGTCGGACGCCGCGATCGCGCCGCGATTCTACAAGGTCGACCTCACCGACGTCCGCGGCGCGCAGGCGCAGGTGCAGGCGCTGATCGACGCCGAGGGCGGCTTCGACGTGCTGCTCAACAATGCCGCCAATGACGACCGCCACACGATCGAGCAGGTGACCCCGGAGTACTGGGACAACCGCATGAACGTGAACCTGCGCCACCAGTTCTTCATGGCGCAGGCGGTGATCCCGGCGATGAAGGCCAAGCGCGCGGGCGTGATCATCAACCTCGGCTCGATCTCGTGGCACCTGGCTCTCGAGGAGCTGACGCTCTACCAGACCGCCAAGGCCGCCATCGAAGGCCTCACCCGCAGCCTGGCGCGCGAGCTGGGCCCGGACGGCATCCGTTCGGTCTGCATCGTCCCCGGCAACGTCAAGACGCCGCGCCAGATGAAGTGGTACACGCCCGAGGGCGAGGCCGAGATCGTCAAGGCGCAGTGCCTGCCCGGTCGCCTCGTGCCCGACGATATCGCCGCAGCCGCACTGTTCCTTGCATCCGACGACGCCCGGCTGATAACGAGCCACGAATTCTTCGTGGATGCAGGCTGGAGATAAGATGACCGACAAGGTGGTGGTTTCGGCGCCGGAGAGCGTGTGGGGGCTCAGCGCCCCGCTTCTCGAAGGCCCGGTGTGGGTGGAGCGCGACGCGGCCTTGTGGTTCGTCGACATCAAGAGCCACAAGATCCACCGCCTTGATCCCGCCACCGGCGACAAGGCGAGCTGGGATGCACCCGCCCAGGTCGGCTTCGCGCTTCCGGCGGCCAGCGGTGGCTTCGTCGCGGGACTGCAGACCGGCCTCGCCAAGTTCGATCCCGCCGACGGTAGCTTCGTGCCCCTGGTCGACCCCGAGCCCGAACTGCCCGGCAACCGCCTGAACGACGGCACCGTCGATCCGGAAGGCCGTCTCTGGTTCGGCACGATGGACGACGGCGAGAGCGACGCTACCGGCACCATCTACCGGCTCGCGGCGGACGGGACCTGCGTGGCATCGGCCCCCAAGGTCTCGATCACCAACGGCCCGGCGGTCTCGCCCGACGGCAAGACGCTCTACCATGTCGATACGCTGGGCGCGGTGGTCTATGCCTGCGACATCGATGCGGACGGCGCGCTGGTGAACCGCCGCGAATTCGTGCGCATCGCCGAGGGCGAAGGCTTCCCCGACGGGCCCTGCGTCGACAGCGAAGGCTTTGTGTGGGTGAGCCTATATGCAGGCTCGGAAGTCCGCCGCTATTCGCCGGCGGGCGAACTGGTCGAGACGGTCCCCTTCCCCGTGGACGCGATCACCAAGATCGCATTCGGTGGCCCGGACCTGAAGACCGTGTTCGCCACCACCGCCAACAAGCACCTTTCCGCCGAAGACAAGGCCGCGCGGCCGACCTCGGGCGACCTGTTCAGCTTCCGCGTCACCGTGGCAGGCCAGCCGGGATCGATGATCCGCGTAGGGGCCTGAGCCCAAATTCCTCCCCCAGCCACGCTGGGGGAGGAATTGGATCTTATTGATACATCGCCTTGGTGAGCCCCGCGATGCCGCCCCGCACCCGCTCCCAGCCAGCGTCGCCCTGCAGGTCCAGCCCCAGGAACCGCCCGCTGGTGGCGCCGGACAGCACCAGTTGCTGGATCGAAGCGATCAGCAGCGCATTGAGCATCGGCGCGTCGATCCCCGCCGGCCGCTGCAGCGTGCCGCGCTCGCGGGTGATCCAGGCGCTCAGCGCCTTGCCGCGCGCTTCGGTGAAGGCGTTGGCGAGCGTGGAGGGCGCCGACAGCTCCCATGCGAGGATCCTCTGCGCGAGCGGGTCGCTGCGCAGCGCATCGAGCAGCGCCACCGCCACCCGCGCCATCATCTCGGCATAGCTGGCGGGCGGCGGCACGTTCTCCGGCCGCACCAGCGCGGTTTCCATCCAGGCGGAAACGTCGGCGGCAATCGCCTCGGCAAGGCCGTCCATCCCGCCGAAATAGCGGTAGATCAGCTGCTTGTCGTAGCCCGAGGCGCGCGCGATCGCGTTCACGCCCCAGCGGGCGAAGCCCTGCTCCGCCAGCAGCCGCTTGGCCGCTTCGAGAATTACCCCCCGCGTATTGGCCGCATTGCGCAGCCGTTTCGCCGGTGCCCCTTCGCTCACGCTGTCCCCTTCCCCTTGGTTGGCGGAAGGTTAACTATCACTGATGGGTGACACTTGCCATCTCCGGAATGGGCCGGAGGTGGGGGCCGCAGCCCGAAAGAAGAAAGGGCGGGAACGCTGTCCCCACCCCTTCCTGATCAATGGTTGTGCCGCGGCACCTTCAGCCCCGTGCCGCGATATTTGGTCGCGAACTCGAGCACGCCGCCTTCGTGCAGCTGGCCCGACTTCTCGCGGTACAGTTCTTCCCACGGCGTATTGCTCGGCGGGACCGGTGGCGCGGGTTCGCCCTTGCGGCGGGCGATCTCGTCCGCCTCGACCAGCGCGTCGACGCGGCCCTTGTTGAGGTCGATGCGAACCACGTCGCCGGTGCGCAGCCAGGAAAGCCCGCCGCCCGCCGCGCTCTCCGGCGAGGCGTTGAGGATCGACGGGCTGTCCGACGTGCCCGACTGGCGGCCGTCGCCCAGCGTCGGCAGGCTCTGGATGCCCTTCTGGAGCAGCGCGTCGGGCGGCTGCATGTTGACCACCTCGGCCGAGCCCGGCCAGCCGAGCACGCCTGCACCGCGGATCACCAGGATGCAATTGTCGTCGATTTCGAGCGCCGGATCGTTGATCCGGTGGTGATAGTCGTCCGATCCGTCGAACACCACCGCGCGGACCTCGAACACGCCCTCCTGCCCCGGCGTGGACAGATAGCGCGCGCGGAAGGCGTCCGAGATCACGCTGGTCTTCATGATTGCCATGTCGAACAGGTTACCGGTAAGCACCAGGAAACCGGCCTTCTCCATCAGCGGCTTGTCGAGCGGGAAGATAACGTCCGCGTCCAGCACGCGTGCGCCTGCGACGTTCTCCGCCATGGTGCGGCCGGTGCAGGTGGCGATGCCGCCGTCGAGAATGCCGGCCTCGACCAGCAGCTTGAGCACTGCGGGGATGCCGCCGGCGCGGTGGAAGCGCTCGGAAAGATATTGCCCCGCCGGCTGCATGTTGACGATCAGCGGCAGGTCGTAGCCGGTCTGCCAGTCCTCGGGGGTGATGGTGATTCCGGCATGCGCGGCCATCGCGTTGAGGTGCGGCTGGGCGTTGGTGGACCCGCCGATCGCGGTCAGCAGCTTGATCGCGTTGAGGAAGCTCTGCTTCGACAGGATCTTGGACGGGCGCAGATCCTCATAGGCCATCTCGACGATGCGCTTGCCCGTCTCATAGGCGATCTGCCCGCGCTCGCGATACGGCGCCGGGATCATCGCGCAGCCGGGGAGCGACATGCCCAGCCCCTCGGCGAGGCTGTTCATCGTCGAGGCGGTGCCCATGGTGTTGCAATGGCCCGAGGACGGCGCGCTTTCCATCGCGCGGCGTAGGAACTCGGCCTCGTCGATCTCGCCCGCCGCCATCTTGCGGCGGCTGCGCCAGATCACCGTGCCCGAGCCGACCAGCTCGCCTTCGTGCCAGCCGTCGAGCATCGGCCCGCCCGACAGGACGATCGCCGGGATGTCGACGGTGGAGGCGGCCATCAGCGACGAGGGCGTGGTCTTGTCGCAGCCGGTGGTGAGGATCACCGCGTCGATCGGATAGCCGTTGAGGATCTCGACCAGGCCCAGATAGGCGAGGTTGCGGTCGAGCGCGGCGGTCGGCCGCCGGCAATTCTCGAAGATCGGGTGGAGCGGGAACTCCATCGGGATGCCGCCCGCCGCGAGGATGCCTTCGCGGGCGCGCTTCACCGTCTCCAGATGGATGCGGTTACACGGCGCGATGTCGCTGCCGGACTGGGCGATGCCGATGATCGGCTTGCCCGAGGTCAGTTCCGCCGGCGTGATGCCGTAGTTCATGAATCGCTCGAGATAGAGCGCGGCCATGTCGGCGCGGCCGGGGGCGGCGAACCATTCGCGCGAGCGGAACGGACGGGCAGGCGTGCGGGTCACGATGGAAACTCCCAGAAAGACAAAGGCCCCTCCCATTGCTGGGAGGGGCCGAGAATGAGGGCTCTTAGCCCTCCATTGCCTCGAGTTCCTTGCCCTTGGTTTCCTTGATGAACTTCAGGACGAGGAAGAAGCTGACCGCCGCGCAGACGGCGTAGAAGGTGTAGCTGGCGGCCAGTCCGAGCTTGGACGCCATCACCGGGAAGCTCTGCGCGATCAGGTAGTTGGCGAACCACTGGGCGAAGCCGCATACGGCCAGCGCCGAGCCGCGGATCTGGTTCGGGAACATCTCGCCCAGCATCACCCACATCACCGGGCCCCAGCTGACGTTGAAGAAGATCACGTACAGGTTGGCGGCGACGACGGCGGTCTTGCCGAGATCGGGCGAGAGGACGAGCTTGCCGGTCGCGTCGAGCGAGCCATGGCCGAAGGCATAGACCAGCACGAACAGCGTCACCGCCATGCCGGCAGAGCCGATCAGCAGCAGCGGCTTGCGGCCGATCTTGTCGACCAGGCCGATGGTGACGAGGCACGCCGCGATCGAGACGGCACCCGAGACGATGTTGATCAGCAGCGAGTCCGCTTCGGTGAAGCCGGCGAGCTGCCACAGCGTCGAGCCGTAGTAGAAGATCACGTTGATGCCGACGAGCTGCTGGAACACCGCAATCACCAGGCCGGCCCACAGGATCGGGCGGATACCGCCGGTGCGCGGGTCGATGAGATCGCGGAAGCTGGGGCGATGATCAACGGTGAAGCTGGCGCGGATCTCTTCCAGCTTCGTGCGCGCGGTGGCCGGACCGAACAGATCGGTCAGCACCTTGGTGGCTTCTTCCATGCGGCCCTTGGCGACCAGGAAGCGCGGGCTCTCCGGAATGAAGAACAGTGCGACCAGGAAGACCGCGGCGGGGATCGCCTGCATCAGGTACATCCAGCGCCAGGCTTCGAGGCCGGCCCAGAACGTGTTGGTCGAGGCACCGGCGGCGCCTGCCAGATAATAGTTGACCACGAACGCAGCGGTGAGTCCGGAGATGATCATGATCTGCTGGACCGTCGTCATCCGGCCGCGGATGTTCGCGGGGGCGACTTCGGAGATATAGGCGGGGGACAGCACCGACGCCGCGCCGACGGCGATACCGCCAGCGATCCGGGCGATGACGAAGATAGTGTGGTCATGGGCAAAGCCCTGGACGAGCGCGCCGACCAGGAACAGCAACGCCGCCAGCCGCATCACGTTGCGACGGCCCATCTGGTCCGCCAGCGTGCCGGCGAAAAAGGCACCGGCAACGCAGCCGATCAGCAGTGA
>JAIYAA010000011.1 GCA_027489295.1 Sphingomonadales bacterium
GCTATCTGCGGATGCCGATGTTCTGCTGGACGGCGCTGGGCGCCAACATGCTGATCGTCGCGGCCTTTCCGATCCTCACCGCTACGCTCGCGATGCTCGCGCTGGACCGGTATCTCGGCTTCCACTTCTTCACCAACGAAGCCGGCGGCAACGCGATGATGTTCGTGAACCTCATCTGGGCCTGGGGCCACCCTGAGGTCTACATCCTCATCCTGCCGGCCTTTGGCATCTTTTCCGAGGTGATCTCCACCTTCTCGTCCAAGCCGCTGTTCGGCTACCGATCGATGGTCGCGGCGACGCTGTTCATCGTCGTCGTCTCGTTCACGGTGTGGCTGCACCATTTCTTCACGATGGGCGCCGGGGGCGACGTCAACGCCGCCTTCGGCATCGCCACCAGCATCATCGCGGTCGGCACGGGCGTGAAGATCTACAACTGGCTGTTCACCATGTATGGCGGGCGGCTGCGCTTCCCCACGCCGATGCTGTGGTCGATGGCCTTCCTGCTGACCTTCATCATCGGCGGCATGACCGGGGTGCTGCTGGCGGTGCCGCCGGCCGATTTCATGCTGCACAATTCGATGTTCCTCGTCGCGCACTTCCATAACGTGATCAACTCGGGCGTGATCTTCGGCGCGTTTGCCGGAATCACCTTCTGGTTCCCCAAGGCGTTCGGCTTCCGGCTCGACGAGTTCTGGGGGAAGATGGCGTTCTGGTTGACGCTGGCCGGCTTCCTGATCGTGTTCGGTGCGATGTACGTGCTGGGGCTGGAGGGGATGACCCGGCGGCTGCAGCATATCGACTTCACCGAATGGGCGCCGTGGCTCTACGTCTCGGTCGTCGGCATCGCGGTGATGATGCTGGGCGTCGCCTCGCAGATGATCCAGATCGTCGTCAGCATCCGCAACCGCGAGTCCCTGCGCGACGAGACCGGCGATCCCTGGGACGGCCGCTCGCTCGAATGGGCGACGCCGTCGCCGCCGCCGGCGTTCAACTTCGCGGTGCTGCCGCGCGTGCACGGCGAGGAACCCTATTGGACGATCAAGCGCAAGGCGCTGGAAAGTCAGGGGCTGGACGACGAGCCGAAGTACGAAGCGATCGAAATGCCGCGCAACAGCGCCACCGGTGTCGTCACCGCCTTCTTCGCCACGCTGATCGGTTTCGCGATGATCTGGGCGATCTGGTGGCTGGCGGCGCTGGGCTTTGTCGGCGCCTATGCCACCTTCGTGGTGTTCGCCTGGCGCGACGAGGACGAGACCATCATCCCCGCCGAGGCGGTGGCGCGGATCGATCGTGCCCGGCGCGCGTCGCGACAGGCCTGGCTCGATGCGAACCGGGAGCAGCCGGCATGACCGCACAGGCACAGGATCCCTATCGGATCGGGCGCGGCGGCGGCGACGCCGGCACGTCCACCGGGCGGGGCGAGGGCGGGCCGGCGAGCAAGCGCACCACGGTTGGCTATGGCTTCTGGATCTATCTGCTCAGCGACATCATCCTCTTCTCGGGCTTTTTCGCCGCCTATGCGGTGCTCGCCAAGCAGACCGCCGGCGGCCCGTCGCCGCACGCGCTGTTCGGGCAGGGGCGGGTGGCGATCGAGACGGCGGCGTTGCTCCTCTCCAGCTTCACCTCGGGCCTGGCGGGAGTCGCGGCCCAGAAGCGCAAGCTGTTGCCCGCGCAATGCTGGCTGCTGGCCACCGGCGTGCTGGGTGCGGTGTTCCTCGGCCTCGAGCTGACGGAATTCGCGGAGATGATCGGCAAGGGCGCGGGCCCGCAGCGCAGCGCGTTCCTTTCGGCCTTTTTCGGCTTGGTGGGCTTGCATGGCCTGCACATCGCGGTGGGGCTGCTGTGGCTCGGCACGATGATGGCGCAGCTGTGGGTGAAGGGCTTCCGGCCCCAGGTGCTGCGGCGGCTGATGTGCTTCAACCTGTTCTGGCACGCGCTCGACATCGTCTGGGTCGGCATCTTCACCATGGTTTATCTGATGGGAGTGGCGCCATGAGCGAACGCGAGACCGACCCTGCCGATACCGCCCCCGGCGACGAGGCGGCGCAGGGCGAGGAATTCGCCGGCGGCATCGCCAGCTATGCGGTGGGGCTGGGGCTGGCCGCGCTGCTCACCGCCGCCGCCTTCGCCGTGGTCAACCTGCCGATCGTCTGGCGGCCCGCCATTCCGATGGCGCTGATCGTGCTCGCCGTCGCGCAGATGGGCGTCCACCTCGTCTTCTTCCTCCACGTGTCGAGCGGGCCGGACAACACCAACAATGCGCTGGCGCTCGCCTTCGGGACGCTGGTCGTGCTGCTGCTGATCGGCGGATCGGTGTGGATCCTCGGCCATCTCGACCATGCGATGATGCCGATGGGGCGGCAGATGCACGGCTTGCCCTGAGGGACTCTGCGGGTTGACGGGTGCGCAGCATCGGGCGCAGCATCGCCGCACAACGGAGTCGTCGATGCCTGCCCAGTCGCCGCGCCATGCCGATATCGTGCTCGATGCCGTCCGCTCGCCGAGCAGCGCGGCAGTGTCGCCGCTCGCCGCCTCCTGGTGCAGATCGGCGCTGCATCACAAGCTCGATCCTGAGGCGGGCGCGCGGGAACGCATCGGCGGGGCGGCGCTGGCCGCGCGGCGGACGCTGCACCGGCCGCTGCTGGCGGTGGCCGCGCCCGTACTCGATGAGATGTTCCGCACTGTCGGCCGCAGCGGCTGCGGCGTCGTGCTGAGCGATGCCGAGGGCGTGATCCTCGAGACCCGCGCCGGCCCGGGCGATGTCGATGCCTTCACCCGCGCCGGACTGGTCGAGGGCGCGTGCTGGGGCGAGGCGGAAGAGGGCACCAACGGCATCGGTACCTGCCTGTTCGAGGACCAGCCGGTGATCATCCACCGCGACCAGCATTTTGCCAGCCGCAACATCGGCATCAGCTGCATGGACGCGCCGGTCCATGACCCCGAAGGCCGGCTGGTCGCCGCGCTCGACGTGTCGAGCTGCCGGGCGGACCATGACCAGGCGATCGCGGAGATGATCGCCTCGCTGGTGCGCGATGCCGCGCGGCGGATCGAGCGCGACTATTTCTGCCGCCACTTCGCCGACAACCGCATCCTCTTCCTTGCCGACGAGGCGGCAACGGGCACCGCGTTGCTCGCGGTCGATCGCGATGACCTGGTGGTGGGGGCGAGCCGGGGTGCGCGGCTGCGACTCGGACTCGGCGCCGATGCGCTTGCCGATCCCAAGCCACTCGAATCGCTGCTCGGTAACGGCGCGGCGCCGTCGTTCGACGATGCCGATCGCGCGGTGCTCCGCCAGGCGCTGGCGCGGGCCGGCGGCAATGCCAGCGCCGCGGCGCGGATGCTCGGTATCGGCCGGGCGACCCTGTATCGGCGGCTCACCAAGGCCGGCATCCGCCACTGAGCGCTGCCTGTCTCGCGAATGAGACAGGTCCGCCGACCCTGTGGGCCGCCCCCCTTCCGGCGCGCGCGCCGACGGCGCATCCTCCGTCCCGACGCCGAGAACGGCGCTGACCCATTAGGCAAGAGGATCCGGGCATATGGAAATGCTGGTTGAAGACCGCGCGCGCACGCTGAAGGCACCCTTCGCCCCGCGCTACGACAATTTCATCGGCGGCCGCTTCGTCGCCCCCACCGCCGGGCGCTATTTCCAGAACGTCTCGCCGGTGACGGGGCAGGTGGTCTGCGAGATCGCCCGCTCGGACGCCGCCGATATCGAGCTGGCGCTCGACGCCGCCCATGCCGCCGCGGGCGCCTGGGGCCGCACGCCCGTCGCCGAGCGCGCGCGGATCCTCAACCGGATCGCCGACCGGATGGAGGTGAACTTGGAGACGCTCGCCACCGCCGAAACCTGGGACAATGGCAAGCCGATCCGCGAGACCATGGCCGCCGACGTGCCGCTGGCGATCGACCATTTCCGCTATTTCGCCGGCGTGGTGCGCGGCCAGGAAGGCTCGATCGGCGAGATAGACCACGACACCATCGCCTATCATTTCCACGAACCGCTGGGCGTGGTCGGCCAGATCATCCCGTGGAACTTCCCGCTGCTGATGGCGGCTTGGAAGCTCGCGCCGGCACTCGCCGCGGGCAATTGCGTGGTGCTCAAGCCCGCCGAGCAGACGCCCGCCTCGATCCTCGTCTGGGCGGAGCTGATCGGCGACCTGCTGCCGCCGGGCGTGCTCAACATCGTCAACGGCTATGGGCTGGAGGCGGGCAAGCCGCTCGCCTCGTCGCGCCGCATCGCCAAGATCGCCTTCACCGGCGAGACCAGCACCGGTCGGCTGATCATGCAATATGCCAGCGAGAACCTCATCCCGGTCACGCTGGAGCTCGGCGGCAAGTCACCCAACATCTTCTTCGAGGACGTGACCCGCGACGACGACGATTTCTTCGACAAGGCGGTCGAGGGCTTCGTCATGTTCGCGCTCAACCAGGGCGAGGTGTGCACCTGCCCCAGCCGCGCGCTGGTCCACGAGAAGATCTATGACCGCTTCATGGAGCGCGCGCTCGCCCGGGTGCAGGCGATCGTCCAGGGCAGTCCGCTGGATCCCGCGACGATGATCGGCGCACAGGCCTCGTCCGAGCAGCAGCAGAAGATCCTGTCGTATATCGACATCGGCCGGCAGGAAGGGGCCGAACTGCTGATCGGCGGCGGCGCGGCCGATCTGGGCGGCGATCTTTCGGGCGGCTTCTACGTCCAGCCGACCGTGTTCCGTGGCCACAACAAGATGCGGATCTTCCAGGAGGAGATCTTCGGCCCGGTGTTGTCCGTCACTACCTTCAAGGACGAGGACGAAGCGCTGCACCTCGCCAATGACACGCTCTACGGCCTCGGCGCCGGCGTGTGGAGCCGCGACGCCAACACCTGCTACCGCTTCGGCCGCGCGATCAAGGCCGGGCGGGTGTGGACCAATTGCTACCATGCCTATCCGGCGCACGCGGCGTTCGGCGGCTACAAGCAATCGGGCATCGGCCGCGAGAACCACAAGATGATGCTCGATCACTATCAGCAGACCAAGAACCTGCTGGTCAGCTACAGCCCGAAGAAGCTGGGCTTCTTCTGATCGGCGCGATCCCTGCGCCGGGCGACCGGCGCGGGGATCAGCCCATGATGCCGAGCAGCGCCAGGATCAGCAGGAACAGCGTCGCGATGATGGTGATGAACCACAGCATCACGCCCGTGCGCAGGATCGCCGACCACCAGCGGATCTGATAGGCCTGCTTGAGCTGGCGGCACATGTGCACCGGCGGCACCACCATCGCCAGCGTGCCCAGCACGCCGGAAGGAACGTGGACCGCGCTCATCAGAGTGACGACGATGAACAGCAGCGACATTGCCGCGATCGAATAGGTGACGAACACCGCGTGGTCGTAGAGCTTGTATTGCCGCTTCCAGAAGAACAGCAGCCACACGAACGGCACCGACAGCGGGATCAGCAGCCACGAGAATTTGTAGATGCTCGATTGCAGCTTGTAGAGCATCAGCGCCGGGTTCTTCTGCCACTTCTCGATGCCGTGATCGAGCGTGTGCCAGCCGGTATGCCCGGTAAAGGTTTCTTCCGTGTCGGTGCCGTGGCCGATCTGCGCGCCCGCCGCCTTCAATGCGGTGATCTCGCGGTTCGCCTGGGCGATGTCGTCCTGCAGATCGGCGCGGTCGGGATCGCCGGCCTCCAGCTTTGCCAGCTTGGCGGTTTTCTCGTCGCGGCGTTCTTCCTGCTTCTTGATCGATTGCTGGATCGCCGCGGCAGGCTTGGCCATCGCGGTATCCAGATCGGTCGGCGTCGAGATGCCGAGGATCTGGAAGATCGCGAACATCGTGAAAATCGAAAACAGGAACATTGCCATCGGCGAGACGAAGCGCGCGCGTTCGCCGGCGATGTAGCGGCGGGTGAGGTCGCCCGGCCGCCAGGCGAGCAGCGGCAGCGTGCGCCACATCTTGCCTTCGAAATGGGCGACGCCGTGCAGCAGCTCGTGCCCGATCGCGCCAAGCGAGCGGTGGACGTGCCCCGATTGCCCGCATTCGTGGCAATGCGCGCCGACCAGCGCCGTGCCGCAGTTCAGGCAGATCGCGCCATGCCCATGTCCATGGCCCTCGCCCGCATGCGGCTCCACCGCACGGCCGAGCAGGCCCCCCATCACCAGTTCGCCGGCTGCGTCGAATTCCCCCATGGGGCCTGAGGCTACCAGCTTCGCGCGCTTCGTGCTAGCGACTGCAGCATGGCCGATATCGATACGCCCGACACCCAGATGCTGATTGCCGACATGGGCCGCCGCGCCCGTGCCGCCGCTGCGGTGCTGGCGGCGATGCCAAGCCCGGCCAAGGCCGAAGCCCTCCGCGCGGCGGCCGCATCGATCCGTGCCGCGGAAGGCGCGATCCTCGCCGCGAACGCCGTGGACATGGCGGCGGCCAAGGCGAACGGCCTTTCCGATGCCATGCTCGACCGGCTGCTGCTCGATTCCAGGCGGATCGAGGGCATGGCAGCCGGCATCGAAGCGGTCGCGGGCCTGGAAGATCCGGTGGGCAGCGCGATCGACGAACGGACCCGGCCCAATGGGCTGGTGCTTCGCCGCGTGCGCGTGCCGATCGGCGTGATCGGGATCATCTACGAAAGCCGCCCCAACGTCACCGCCGATGCAGGCGCGCTGTGCCTGATGTCGGGCAATGCCGCGATCCTGCGCGGCGGTTCGGAGGCGATCCGCAGCAACCGCGCGATCCACGCGGCGCTGGTGCAGGGGCTGGTGAACGCCGGTGCCCCGACCGACGCGATCCAGCTGGTGCCGATCACCGACCGCGCCGCCGTGGGCGCGATGCTCACCGCCGAGGGGCTGATCGACATGGTCGTGCCGCGCGGCGGCAAGGGGCTGGTCGCGCGCGTGCAGGCCGAGGCGCGGGTGCCGGTGCTCGCCCACCTGGACGGCATCAACCACACCTATGTCGACCGCGCCGCGGATCCGGCGATGGCGGTGGCGCTTGCGGTCAACGCCAAGATGCGCCGCACCGGCATCTGCGGGTCGACCGAGACGCTGCTGATCGACCGCGCCTTCGCCGATCCCAGGCCGATCCTGGCTGCGCTGGCCGAAGCCGGCTGCGAACTGCGCGGGGAGGCCGAGATCCAGGCGCTCGATTCGCGTGTCCAGCCGGCGACCGACGAGGACTGGGATACCGAATATCTCGACGCGATCCTGTCGGTGAAGCTGGTCGATGGGGTGGATGCGGCAATGGCGCACATCGCCGCGCACGGCTCGCACCATACCGATGCGATTCTCACCGAGGATGCGGAGACGGCCGCACGGTTCCTGAACGCCGTCGACAGCGCGATCGTGATGTGGAACGCTTCCACCCAGTTCGCCGATGGCGGCGAGTTCGGGCTGGGCGCCGAAATCGGCATCTCCACCGGTCGTCTCCATGCGCGCGGCCCCGTGGCACTGGAGGGGCTCACCACCTACAAGTGGCTGGTGCTCGGTACCGGTCAGGCGCGGCCTTGAGCGTTTCTCCAAACCGTTGAAACGCATCGGTCTTCTCGGCGGGTCGTTCAATCCGGCGCATCGCGGGCATCGGCGGCTGTCGCTGCATGCCATCCGCGCGCTCGACCTCGACGAAGTGTGGTGGATGGTCTCGCCCGGCAATCCGCTGAAGGACAAGGCGGGCATGGCGCCGTTCCAGGCACGACTCGCCTCGGCGCGGGCGATGGCGCGGCATGCGCCGATCCGTCCCACCGCCATCGAGAAGAAGCTAAAGACCCGCTACACTGCCGATACGCTCACCAAGCTGCCCCGGCTCTATCCGAATCACCGCTTCATCTGGCTGATGGGGGCGGACAATCTGGCGCAGTTCCATCGCTGGGAACGGTGGCGTCACATCGCCCGGCAGGTTCCGATTGCGGTGATCGCGCGTCCGGGCTATGATCGTGGTGCCCATGCAAGTCCTGCAATGGGTTGGCTGCGGCGCGCTGTGCGGCCCGCAGGCCAGGCGAAACATTGGACGCGATGGAGATTGCCGGCACTTGTGCTGTTGCGCTTCCGCCCCGA
>JAIYAA010000116.1 GCA_027489295.1 Sphingomonadales bacterium
CAGAACGCCTTTGCCGCGCTCGCCGCCAAGCTGCTCCAGGATCTCGAGCTGACCGAAGGCGAGATGGTCCCCGACGAAGCCGATGAAGGCGGCGGCGAGGACGAGGGCCAGGAGGAGCAGCAGGAGCAGGGCGAGGAAGAAGGCGAGTCGCAGCAGCAGCAGGGCGAGGGCCAGACCGAGGCGCGCGGCGAGCAGCGCGAATCCGACCAGGGCGAGGAAGGCGACCAGGAGCAGCAGTCCGAGGGGATGGACGACGGCGACGGCGAGCCCGGCGACGATGGCGACGAGGGCATGATGCCCGTCCGCCCCAATCGCCCGTGGAGCGACCTGCCGCCTAGCTTCGAATATCGCGCCTACACGACCCAGTTCGACGAGGTCGTCGCCGCCACCGACCTGTGCGACACCGACGAGCTGGAGCGGCTGCGCTCCTATCTCGACCAGCAGCTGGTGCATCTGCAGGGCGCGGTGACCAAGCTCGCCAACCGGCTGCAGCGCCGGCTGATGGCGCAGCAGAGCCGCAGCTGGGACTTCGACCAGGACGAGGGGCTGCTCGATGCCGCGCGGCTGGCGCGCGTGGTGGTGAACCCGATGCAGTCGCTCAGCTACAAGATCGAGCGCGACACCGAGTTCAAGGACACGGTGGTGACGCTGCTGATCGACAATTCGGGTTCGATGCGCGGGCGGCCGATCTCGATCGCGGCCATCAGCGCGGACATCCTCGCGCGCACGCTGGAGCGGGTGGGCGTGAAGACCGAGGTGCTCGGCTTCACCACCCGCGCCTGGAAGGGCGGCCAGTCGCGCGAGAAGTGGCTGGGCGAGGGGCGGATTGCGCAGCCCGGAAGGCTCAACGATCTGCGCCACATCATCTACAAGCAGGCCGACGAGCCGTGGCGGCGCGCGAAGAAGTCGCTCGGGCTGATGATGCGCGAGGGGCTGCTCAAGGAGAATATCGACGGCGAGGCGCTGCTCTGGGCGCACAGCCGGCTGATCGCGCGCAATGAGGATCGCAAGATCCTGATGGTGATCTCCGACGGCGCGCCGGTCGACGACTCGACGCTGTCGGTCAATTCAGGCTCGTATCTGGAGCGGCACCTGCGGCAGGTGATCGGCTGGATCGAGGCGCGCTCGCCGGTGGAACTGGTGGCGATCGGCATCGGCCACGACGTGACCCGCTATTACAGCCGCGCGGTGACGATCATGGATGCCGAGCAGCTTGCCGGCACGATGGTCGAGCAGCTGGCCGCCCTGTTCGACAGCGAGTGACGCGGTGGCGCTGGAGATCGTCCCGCCGCCGGGAGGCTTTCACGGCCCGGTGAAGCGCTCGATCACCATTGCCGGCCACCCGACCTCGATCAGCCTGGAGCCGATCTTCTGGGCGGCGCTGGAAGGGGCGGCGATGGAGGCAAGCCTGCCGTTGAGCGCGCTGGTCGCCGCGATCGACCATGCCCGGATCAGCGCCGAGGATCCGCCGAATTTGGCGAGCGCGATCCGCACTTGGCTGATGGCGCGCAGGGCACGGAACCAGGCCGAATAGCCGCCGATACTCCGGGAATCCGTTGCATCACGAGCGGTCGGCGGGAACCCATTTGCCTCTCGTGCGAGCAGCTGCCCCGGTCCAGCAGCGCCCGCTGGTCCAAAGGGCTGCAGGTCTGCTTGCGACTGAACCAGGGCGAGGTTTTGGCGTTCTCCGCGGCGTGCTCGCGCATCTTCCCCTCGCCTTCGCCCTGCAACTGGCCACGGTGCTGCTGGCCCGCCTGCTGGGCGTCGGCTATGGCCCCGGCGCCTGGCTCGGCGCATTCTGCTCGGTGGCGGTGTGCGTGGCACGTGAGATCACCCAACGCGAATATCAGTGGATCGAGCATTTCGGCGCCGGCCGGCGGGCCAATATGCCGACCTTCGCAGGCTACCGATTCTGGGAGTGGAACCGGCATTCGAAGCGCGAGACCGTGGCCGCGGCGCTGTTGGTCGTCGCCATTGCCGGCCTTGCCACGTTCTTTAACCTATAAGGATATTCTGGGGGGTAACGGAAAACCGAATCGTTGACATTCGGATTCCCGCGAGAATTTTTGCAAACCGCTCGCATTAGCGTTGACTCTGCGAGGCGCTCGCAATAGCAGGCCCGTAACAATCATACCCGGGGGTATCCTGCGTTGCGTTCCTTCTCTCCTTCCGCGTCGAACCGTCTTCCCGCCTTCCTGGCGCTTGCCTGTGTGGGCTTCGTTGCCACCGCGCCGGCGCACGCCGATTCGGACGGCACGGGGTCAGATCCGGACGATCAGGACCGCATCGTCGTCAACGGCCAGCGCACCAACGAACAGGTTGGCCCCAAGGCGGTAGCGCCGGTGGTCAACACGCCGCGATCGGTGGTGGTGCTCTCGGCCGAGATCATCGACCAGACTGGCTCGACCACGCTCGCCGATGCGCTGCGCACCGTGCCGGGCATCACCTTCGGCGCGGCCGAGGGCGGCAACCCGATCGGCGATCGCCCCTTCATCCGCGGTTTCGACAGCCAGGGTTCGACCTTCGTCGATGGCGTGCGCGACATCGGCGCGCAGACCCGCGAGGTGTTCGCCACCGATCGCGTCCAGATCGTCCGCGGATCGGATTCGACCCTCGGCGGCCGTGGCAGCGCCGGCGGGTCGATCAACATCATCTCCAAGCTGCCGGTGTCGGGCAATTTCGTCGCCGGCGCGGCAAGCGTCGGCACCGCCAACTATCGCCGCTTCACGCTCGACGTGAATGAGCGGGTGACGGACAAGATCGGCGTGCGCATCGCCGGCATGTTCCACGACCAGGACGTCGCCGGCCGCGACGCGATCTGGAACCGGCGCTCGGGCATCGCGCCCTCGATCACGCTGGGCATGGGCACGGACACGCGCCTGACCGCCGCCTATTACTACACCGAAAGCCACGAGCTGCCCGACAGCGGCATTCCCTATGCCTATACGCTGGCGAACGCGCCGGGCACCGGCACGATCTACAGCGAACCGGCGATGGGCAATTTCACCACCGCGGGCGGCACCAAGGGCTATATCAGCCGCTCGACCTTCTACGGCCTCGCCGATCGCGACTTCCGCGACACCCAGGTGCACCAGGCGACGCTGCGTGCCGAGCATGATTTCGGCGGCATCACGCTGCGCAACACGTCCCGCTACGGTTACACCAACCAGGCCTATATCTTCACCAACCCCGACGACAGCCAGGGCAATGTCTATGGCACCGCGGCGACCAACCCGACCACCGGTCAGGCGGCGGCGCGCGGCGACGTGCTGACCGGCGGCTATGTCTGGCGCCGCGGCAACACCCGCTACGGCTATACCGAAACGCTGACCAACCAGACCGACCTGTTCGGCGCGTTCAAGACCGGCGCGATCGAGCACAGCTTCTCGACCGGCGTGGAAATCAGCTGGGAGAAGGCGCGCCGCGGCACCTTCGTCTCGGCCAACGGCTCGACGATCAGCCCGCGCTGCAACAGCGCGACGATCGCCCGCTTCTACTGCGCCAGCGTGTTCAACCCGAACCCGAACGACGCCTGGGTGAACTATACCAGCGATACGTCGACGACGCCGACCGCGATCGTGAAGGGCGCGCCGATCACCGAGACGCAGAACGATGCGCACACGGTGTCGGTCTACGGCTTCGACTCGATCACGCTGCTGCCGCAGCTGATCCTGAACCTGGGTGCGCGCTACGATCATTTCGAATCGACCGTCACCCCGGGGCAGGCGGCCACCGCGACCAGCACCTTCAGCCTCAGCAAGACCAACAACCTGTTCAACTGGCAGGCCGGCCTGGTGTTCAAGCCCACGTCGAACACCAGCCTCTATGCGAGCTACGCCACTGCCGCGACACCGCCGAACAGCCTGATCGGCGAGGGTCAGGAGGCCAATGCGCTCGGTACGACCAACACCACGACGGCGCTGGCGCTGCTCGACAGCCTGAAGGTGGAGAAGACCAAGTCCTACGAGGTCGGCGCCAAGGCGAACCTGTTCCACGAGCAGCTCGCGCTCGGTGTCGCGCTGTTCCAGACCGATACCGACAATGCCCGCGTCACCGGCGCGGACAACACGGTGGAGTTCGTCGGCAAGCGCCGGATCCGCGGGGTCGAGCTCACCTTCAACGGCAACGTCACCAAGTGGCTGAGCGTGTTCGGCGGCTATACCCATCTCGACCCGGTGATCGTCGATGGCGGCTTCACCGCGCTGACCGCGGCCGCCGTGGGCAGCCAGGCCGCGAAGACGGTGCTCGTCTCCTCGGTCAACACCGGCCGCCAGGCGACCCAGACCGCCAAGGACAGCTTCACCCTGTCTGCGAACTTCAAGCCGACGCACCGCTTCAGCTTCGGCGGCGGCGCCTATTATATGAGCCGCGTGTTCGGTGGCTATCAGGACAACCGCACCGCCACCCAGGATGCCAGCGGCGTGGTGACGGTGAACCCGGCCACCAAGGTGCTGGTGCGCACCGTGCCCTCCTATTGGCGCTTCGACGCGCAGATGGGCTATCAGCTGACCGACAAGATCCGGATCAGCGCCAATGTGCAGAACCTCACCGACAAGACCTATTACACCCAGGCCTATACCTCGCATTATGCGACGATCGCGCCCGGCCGTTCGGCCTTCGCGACGCTCAACGTGAAGTTCTGATGCGAGTTGCGCTCGACGCCCTCAGCGCCGACGACATCGCCGCCCGCCTCTCCGGTTCGCCGGAGGCGCGGGCGGCGCTGATTCGGCAAGGCGCCGAAGCGGGCGTCGTCGAGGCGCAGGCGGTATGGGGGCAGATGCTGCTCGACCAGGGCCGCAAGCGCGAGGCGTTCGACTGGTTCGGCCGCGCCGCCCGCGCCGGCCATCTGATGGCGCTGAACATGCTGGGGCGCTGCTACGATCTCGGCTGGGGCACGGCCATCGACAAGGTCCGCGCCGCCGAATGCTTCCGGGTCGCCGCCGAGCGCGGGCTCGACTGGGGCATGTATAATTACGCGACCGCGCTGGCGCTGGGCGAAGGCTTGACCGAGGACAAGGCCTCAGCACTCGCCTGGTTCGAGAAGGCCGCGGCGACGGGCAACGCCAAGGCGATCAACTATGTCGGCAGCTTCCACGAGGATGGCTGGGTGGTGCCGCAGGATATGGCCAAGGCGGCATCCTGCTATGCCCGCGCGGCCGAGGGCGGCGACTTTCGCGGCGCGTTCAACCATGCCCGCATGCTGGCGGGCGACGGGCTGCTCGACACGGCGGCGCACTGGCTGACGCGCTGCCGCGAGACGGCGACCCCGGCCTTTGTCGAAAAGGCCCGCGACTGGCTCCGCCGCTCGCCCTGGCCGGAGCTGGAGTCTCACCTGTGCTGATCCCCATTCCCGACCTGCTGAGCGCCGCCGAAGTGGCGCAGATCCGCAGCATCATCGGTGCGGCGGAATGGGTCGACGGCAACGTCACCTCGGGCGCACAGTCGGCGCTGGCCAAGCGCAACGAGCAACTGCCCGAAGGCGGCGAGGCGCACCGCCAGGCCGGGGCGATTATCCTCGATGCGCTGGCCCGCTCGCCGCTGTTCGTGGCCGCCGCGCTGCCGCTCAAGGTTTTTCCGCCGCTGTTCAACCGCTATGCCGGCGGGCAGGCGTTCGGCACCCATGTCGACAACGCGATCCGCATCCAGCGCGGCAGCGACTTCCGCATCCGCTCCGACCTGTCGATGACCGTGTTCCTCGAGCCGCCCGAAGCCTATGACGGCGGCGAGCTGCGGATCGAAGGGCTGTTCGGCGAGCAGAGCGTCAAGCTGCCGGCGGGGCATGCGATCCTCTACCCCTCGTCGAGCCTGCACCGGGTGGAGCCGGTGACGCGCGGCGCCAGGACCTCGAGCTTCTTCTGGCTGCAATCGATGGTGCGCGACGACGGCGAACGGCGGACCCTGTTCGATCTCGACCGCTCGATTCAGGCGCTGGCCGGGCAACTGGGGCAGGGCCATGCCGAGGTGGTGGCGCTGACGGGCGTGTACCACAACCTGCTGCGCCGCTGGGCGGACGCCTAGCCGCACTCGCGCCCACGCCTGCGATCGCGTAGACTTGGGGCATGCGCATGCAAGGAAGCTGCCACTGCGGCCAGGTCCGTATCGAAGTGCCGAATGCGCCCACCTGGGTGGCGGACTGCAACTGCTCGCTGTGCCGCCGCACCGCGTGGCGCACCGCCTATTATCCACCCGAGCAGGTCCGCGTCACCGGCGAGACGGTCGCCTATGTCTGGGGCGACCGGATGATCGGCATCCATCACTGCCCGGTTTGCGGCTGTGGCACGCACTGGGCAACGCTGGGCGAGGACTTCGGGAAAATGGGCATCAACGCCCGCCTGCTGGACGGCTTCGACGAAGCGACCGTCGAGGTGCGGACGTTCGATAACGCGGGGTGAGGAATTGGCGTCTACTTCCGCTTCCGGCCCAGTTACGGACGTTTCAATTCGCAAAGGTGGGAATGGGGCTGCAGCTACGCAGGTAGCGGACGATCAAGCGCCCAGCCCTTTACGATGGGGTCAAATGGGGACCGCGGTCTCTGCATGCGGAGGAACCTTGCTTGTCGCCGGCACCAGCCATCGCCGTCAACATCGGGGTCGCCCTCAAGGCAGCGATTTGCCTCGTAGATGCAAACCGCCGCGTCCAATTCACGAACACATGCAATTTTACGCACTCTGACCTGAGAGGATCTGTTCATCGAAGCCGAGTCCATTACCCCGACGACAGCCAAATTTTGGACGAGAGCATATCCGCTTTCGATTGCCATGATCGTCTTCGCGGAAGGGACCAAAGCCAGTGTCGAGTGCCGTGAGAAACAGCCGCATAGCGCACATAGCAACACGACCAGCAGGGAGGCGCGACCAAGTTTCACGAGATTTGCATATCATTGATCGTCGACGAGTTTGAGTCCGCCTCCCACCACTTCCCGCCAATTTCGGGTGGACGATCCTGGCCTGGCATACGCGCGCGGCGCTTGCTGCTCGAATATCGGTTGTTCGAGCCCACAAGCGTTTCGTCCCCCGCCAGGGGGCGGTGGCAGACCGAAGGCCTGACGGAGGGGAGGGGCGCGACGGTCCGAGAGGTTCTGGCATTCTCGCCCTTCGTCGCGCGTTGCGCGCCACCTCCCCCTGGCGGGGGAGGAAACGCTCCGTCTAGGTGTCCTCAGACCCGGCCGACCACGCTTTCCGGCAGGTCCTTCCCGAACACGCGCTGATAATATTCGGCCACCTGCGCGCGCTCGGCCTCGTCGCACTTGTTGAGGAACGACAGCCGGAAGGCGAAGCCGATATCGCCGAAGATCAGCGCGTTCTGCGCCCAGGTGATCACGGTACGCGGGCTCATCACCGTCGAGATGTCGCCGTTGATGAAGCCGCGGCGGGTGAGCTCCGCCACGCGGACCATGTTCTCCACCGTCTCCTTGCCGCCCGGCTTGTCATATTCGCCCGACTTGGCGAGCACGATCCGCGCCTCGGTGGCGGCAGGCAGATAGTTGAGCGTGACGACGATGTTCCAGCGGTCCATCTGGCCCTGGTTGATCTGCTGCGTGCCGTGATACAGGCCGCTGGTGTCGCCCAGGCCCACCGTGTTGGCGGTGGCGAACAGGCGGAACCAGGGGCTCGGGCGGATCACCCGGTTCTGGTCGAGCAGGGTCAGCTTGCCTTCGGTCTCCAGCACGCGCTGGATCACGAACATCACGTCCGGCCGGCCCGCGTCATATTCGTCGAACACCAACGCGGTCGGGGTCTGCAGCGCCCAGGGCAGCAGGCCTTCGCGGAATTCGGTGATCTGCTGGCCGTCCTTCAGGACGATCGCGTCGCGGCCGATCAGGTCGATGCGGCTGATATGCGCGTCGAGGTTGATGCGGATGCATGGCCAGTTGAGCCGCGCCGCCACCTGCTCGATGTGCGAGGATTTGCCCGTGCCGTGATAGCCCTGGATCATCACGCGGCGGTTATGCGCGAAGCCGGCCAGCACCGCGAGGGTGGTATCGGGATCGAACACATAGGCGGGATCGAGATCCGGCACCCGCTCGTCGGCCTCGCTGAACGCGGGGACTTCCATGTCGATGTCGATCCCGAACAGATCGCGCACCTTCACCATCTTGTCGGGTGCGTCGAGGATCGTGGAATCCCGGCTATCGGGGAAGGTGTTGGGCAGATCGGCCATGGTCTTGAATCCTTGAGTCCGCATGGGACCTAGAGGCTTGTTTGCCGCACTGCAACCGCATGTCCTTGAGGGTAGGTCAGGCGCCCACCTTGGGTGGCAGCAGGAACAGCGTGGCGAAGTCGGCCGCGCGGGTGATGTCGCCCTCCACCGCGAACCGGCCCTCGGCCAGCGCGGCGGCGAGCGGCATGGTGCCGAACAACACCGGCAGGAAATCGTTGGGCTCGCCCACGAATATCGCTTCCGCACCGCCGAGCGTGCCGCGTGCGATGCCGAAGGCGCCGCCGTCCACGGTCGCGAGATAGGTCTCCTCGCCCAGTCGAAAGCCGATCCGGCCGGCCCAGCCGATTGCCCTGTCGGGCAGCATCAGCATGCGCAGCGCCAGCATCAGCGCAACGCGGGAAAAGGGCAGGCGGGGATCGTGCCGGGGGGAGCGAAGTGCCCAGCGGCCCATCGCCAGCACCACCGGCTCGGCCTCATGGCCCCAGGGCGTGAGCGCATAGACCTGCACGTTGGCCGGCGGCGGCAGCTTCTGGCGCACGACGATCCCGTCCGCCTCCAGCCCGGCCAGCCGCTGGGTGAGGACGTTGGCGCTGAGCCCCGGCAAGCCCGCGCGGATCTCGCCGAAACGGCGCGGTCCCAGCAGCAATTCGCGGATGATCAGCAGTGCCCACCGCTCGCCGACGAACTCCAGCGCAAGCGCCGTTCCGCAGGCGTCTCCATAGCGTCTTTTGATATTGGTTACACTTTCTAACTTCACGGTTGTTTTTTAGGATCGAGCGGGGCACGAATCAAGCAGGCCGCGACTCAAGGCGGCCATGCAGGAGAGAAACGATGGTGCAGCCGGTGTTCGTGAACCTGCCCGTGGCAGACGTGCCGCGCGCCACCGCCTTCTACGAAGCGATCGGCTGCACGATGAACCGGCAGTTCAGCGGCCCTACCGCCAGCGCGATGGTCTGGTCCGAGGCGCTGACCTTCATGCTGCTCCACCGCGACTTCTTCCAGACCTTCACGCCGCGGGCCGTGGCCGATGCGACGGCGGTGACCGAGGTGCTGATCGCGCTGCCGCTGGACGACCGCGCCGCGGTCGATACGCTGGTCGACAGGGCCATGGCGGGCGGCGGATCGGGGGACATCCGCCCGGTGCAGGACATGGGCTTCATGTACGGCCGCTCCTTCACCGATCCCGACGGGCATGTCTTCGAGCCCTTCTATATGGACGCCGCCGCAGCCGCGGCTGCGATGGCACCGGCGGAAGCCTGAGCATGTCGTTCCAAGCCTATCTCTACAACATCCAGGCCAAGACCGGTCGCAGTCCCGGCGACTTCCGCGACTATGCGGCGGCGAAAGGCTGGACCGATGCCGCCGGCCTGCGCGCCGATGTGAAGGCGGGAACGATCGTTGCCGATCTGAAGTCGCAGTTCGGCCTTGGGCATGGCCACGCCATGGCCATCGTCGCGCTGCTGAAGGGGAGCAAGCGCGAAGGCGACGCTTGATCGACAGGAGCAGGATCCATGGCCTATCTCGACGGATATGTGATCCCCGTACCCGAGACGCAGAAGGATGCGTATCGTGCCTTGGCGGACGAAACGGCGGCGCTGTTCCTGAAGTTCGGCGCGACGCGGGTGCTAGAGGGGTGGAGCGAGGACGTGCCGCATGGCACGTCCACCGACTTCTACCGGGCGACGCTGGCGGAGGACGGCGAAGCGGTAGTGTTCGCCTGGGTGCTGTGGCCCGACAAGGCGACGCGCAACGCCGGCTGGGGCAAGCTGATGGAAGCGCCCGAGATGCAGGGCCGCGACATGCCGTTCGACGGCAAGCGCATGTTCTGGGGTGGATTCGAACCGATCGTCGATCGCGGCGACGGCTGAACATGGGGAGGGTGACATGACCAACCGACAGGGCGAAATCATCTGGTACGAACTGATGACGCGCGACGCGGCGAAGGCATCGGCCTTTTACGGCGCCGTGGTCGGCTGGCAGGTGGGCGAGGCTGTGCCCGGTGGGCCGGACTATCGGATGATCGTGGCCGCTGATGGCAATGCCGGCGGCATGCTCCAGCTCGATGCGGCGATGCAGGCGGCGGGGGCGACCCCGACCTGGCTGGCCTATTTCGGGGTCGACGATGTCGATGCAACCGTCGCGGCCATCGTCGCGGCGGGCGGCACGGTGATGGTGCCGGCCTGGGACGCCGCCGGGGTCGGGCGGATCGCGATGGTCACCGATCCGCAGGGCGTGCCCTTCTATGTGATGCGGGGTGCGACCGAAGGCGCGACCAGCACCGTCTACCAGCGCCACGGCCTCGGCCATGTCGGCTGGAACGAGTTGCTGGCGCCCGATGCCGAAGGCGCGCTCGGCTTCTACCATCGCCATTTCGGCCTCACCCGGATGGGCGGCATGCCGATGGGCGAGATGGGCGAATACAGCTTCATCGGCCATGACGGCGGCGAGCCGGTGGGCGCGATCATGGGGTGTCCGCCCGGCGCGCGGCCGGGCTGGAGCTTCTACTTCCGGGTCGAGGATGTCGATGCCGCCAAGGCACGCGTCGAGGCCGCAGGCGGCACGGTCGTCAACGGGCCGATGGAGGTGCCGGGCGGCGAGCGGGTGCTGCAGGCGGTGGATCCGGACGGGGCGGTGTTCGGGTTGCTGAGCGGCACGGGGGGGTGACGTGCCTGCCCGGCGGCGTGTCGGCGGGGGGCTTCCCCGCGCCGTCCGTCACGCGAACGCCGCCGACCCCTTCAGCTGCTGATAGGCCTCGATCACCCGCTGCAGCCGTGTTTCGTGGCTGCGATCGCCGCCATTGCGGTCCGGATGGTATTTGCGGACCAGCTCCGAATAGCGTTTGCGCAGCATCGTGCGGTCGCAGTCGATCGCCAGGTCCAGCACCTTCAGTGCATCGCGATCCGCGCCGGAGAGCGGGCGGCCATCCTTGCGTTCGGCGCGGTCCTTCATCCGGTCGCGGAAGCGCGCGCCGATCGCGTCGAGCGGGTCGGCAAAGTCGGCCCAGCGCGGCGGCACGTCCGGATTGGCGCTGAACACGCGCGTCTCGCGCTCCCAGCCCGCAATCGGGCGCTGCGCGTCGTGGATCTCGTCCGGACTCATGCCTGCAAAGAAATTGTACCCCGAGTTGAACGCGCGAACATGGTCCAGGCACAGCCAGCGGAACGGCGGCGGGCCGTCGAAGCTGCTGCGCGCGCCTTCGAGCGCCGGCGCGCGGAATTCGCCGGGGGCGGTGCAGCCCGGCTCTGCGCACAATCTACCCTCCGCTTCCATGCGACCATGGAAACGGGCATTCGGACGATCCCTTTTCGGCTGATGGCTAGCCACGCGACTCCCTCGAACAAACCGCCTATATAGGCGCGATGAACGACCTCGCTACCGGCCCGTTGGCCGATCTGATCGCCGATCGCCTGCGCACCGCGCTCGCCCCGTCGCACCTCCATGTCAGCAACGACAGTGCCCAGCATCGCGGCCATCTGGGCGATGACGGCACGGGGGAGTCGCACTTCACCGTCACCATCGAAAGCCCGGAGTTCGCCGGGCTGAACCGCGTCGCACGCCAGCGCAAGGTGAACCACGCGCTTGCCGACCTGCTCGCCACGCGCATCCACGCACTGGCGATCAAGGCGACTGCGCCCGGCGAATGAGCAGCCGTATCGCGCGCCCGGCGGCGCGGATCCTGCTGCTGGACAGGCAGGGCCGGGTGCTGCTGTTCCGATTCGATCCCAGCGACCGGCCGCCCTTCTGGTGCACCCCGGGCGGCGCCGTCGATACAGGTGAGAGCTACGAGGACGCAGCGCGCCGCGAGCTCTGGGAGGAAACCGGCATTCGGGCCGATCCGGGCGCGCAGGTCGCGCAGCGCGTCGTCGAGTTCGTGACGATCGAAGGCGTGCCGGTCTGGGCGGACGAGCGCTATTTCCTCGTCCGCACCGATGCCGAGGCGATCGATACCGGCGGCCACACGGCACTCGAGCAGCGGGTGATGCGCGGCTGGCGCTGGTTCACGCGCGACGAGATCGCCGCGCATGCCGAGCCGATCTTCCCGGAAGACTTGCTCGCAATGCTGGCGGACCTGCGCGTGTAGGCGTTACCCGCCGCCCCGCGAGCGGAGGCGGCGGGCCTAGCCTCACTCCCGCCCGAGCAGCACGCGGGCCTGGCCCGCGATCTGCGCCAGCATCGCGGCATTGGGCACCGCCGACTGGCGGGCGCGTCGCACCACTGCACTGAACTGGTCGACGCGGGCGCGGTGTTCGGTGAGCCATGCGTCCACCGCCGCCTGCGGGTCCTGTCCCTCCACACGGCCCAGGAAGTCCAGTCGCAGCTGCTGGAAGTCGCGGGCGAGGCCGGCGATCAGCAGGCGTTCCCATACATCGCCGGTGGTGATCCGCGCCGCGGTCGCCTGCGCCCAGTCGAGGCCCAGCGCCTGGCCCAGCGCGGTGAAGGCGCGGGTGAGCACCAGTTCGTCGATGCCGCGGCGCTGGCCCAGATCGGCCAGGCCGATGCAGCCGTCGAGCTCGAACATATGCACCACCCGGTCGACCAGCTCGCGCGGCGCGCCCGCGGCGGTGAGCTTGCCGCAGATCCGATCGGCCTGCGCGCGCACTTCGGTGAGCATCAGGCTCTGGGTTTCGCGACCCAGCGCCTCGATGCCCGGCTTCAGCCGTTCGATCACCTCGGCCGGGCTGGCGCCCGGGCGGGTGATGCGCAGCAGATCGGCGATCTGGCCGCGCACCGCGACCGCCAGCTCGTCGAGCAGCGCGATACGGGCGCCTTCGCTGATCTCGGCGGTTTCCACCGCTTCCCACAGCGCGGGCAGGCCGAGCAGCTGTTCGGCGACGACGAACATCGCGGCGATGTCGCGCATCGCGGCGCCTTCCTCTTCCGCCAGCTCGAACGGGTGGAGCACGCCGAGGCGGTTCACCACGCGGTTGGCGAGCTTGGTCGCGACGATTTCGTTGCGCAGCCGGTGCTCGTCGATGGCGGTGCCGAACCGCGCCTGCATCGCCTTCGGGAAGGCGGCGTGGAGATCGCCGACCAGCGCCGGATCATGCCCCAGATCGCCCTTTTCGATTGCGTCCTGCAGCGCCAGCTTGGCCGAGGCGAGCAGCACCGCCAGTTCCGGCCGGGTGAGCCCGCGGCCTTCCTGGGCTCGCCGCAGCAGATCCTCGTTGGACCCCAGGCCCTCGACATTGCGGTCGAGACGGCCGCTCGCTTCGAGGATCTCGATCACCCGCACATAGCTGGGAAGGTCGAGCGCGCCGTCATTCTCCATGAAGGACAGCGCCAGCGTCTGCAGGCGGTTGTCCTCCAGCACCAGGTGCGACACGTCGTCGGTCATCGAGGCGAGCAGGGTGTTGCGGTCCTCGAAGGCCAGGCGCCCCTCGATCATCTCGCGGTTGAGCGCGATCTTGATGTTGACCTCGTTGTCCGAGCAGTCGACGCCCGCCGAATTGTCGATGAAATCGGTGTTGAGCCGGCCGCCGTTCCGGGCAAATGCGATGCGCGCCGCCTGGGTGACGCCCAGGTTGGCGCCTTCGCCCACCACCTGCGCACGCACCTGTTCGGCATTGATGCGGATGCGGTCGTTGGCGGGATCGCCCACCTCGCCGTTGCTCTCGCTCGCCGCCTTCAGATAGGTGCCGATGCCGCCGAACCACAGCAGCCCGACGCGGGCCTTGAGGATGGCGATCATCAGGCCGTTGGGATCGATGCTGTCGACGTCGAGGTCGAGCAGCGCCTTGATCTGCGGGCTGAGCGGGATCGACTTCTCGGTGCGCGGGAACACGCCGCCGCCCTCGGAGATCAGATCGGGGTTATAGTCCGCCCAGCTGGACCGCGGCAGCGCGAACATGCGGGCGCGCTCCTCCCAGCTCTTCGAGGCGTCCGGATTGGGATCGAGGAAGATGTGGCGATGGTCGAACGCGGCGACCAGCTTGATCGACTTGGACAGGAGCATGCCGTTGCCGAACACGTCGCCCGACATGTCGCCCACGCCCGCCACGGTCACCGGCTCCGACTGGATGTCGGTGCCCATTTCGAGGAAGTGGCGGCGGACCGACACCCAGGCGCCCTTGGCGGTGATGCCCATCGCCTTGTGGTCGTAGCCGACGCTGCCGCCCGACGCGAAGGCATCGCCCAGCCAGAAGTTGCGCTCGATCGCCAGCGTGTTGGCCACGTCGGAGAAGGTCGCGGTGCCCTTGTCGGCGGCGACGACGAAATAGGGATCGTTGCCGTCCAGCACCGTCACGCCCTGCGGGTGGACGACGTCGCCCGAGACGATGTTGTCGGTGATCGAGAGCAGCGCGCGGATGAAGATGCGATAGCTTTCGGTACCTTCCGCCAGCCACGCATCGCGGTCGACGGCAGGCGAGGGGAGGTGCTTCGGATAGAAGCCGCCCTTGGCGCCGGTCGGCACGATGACCGCGTTCTTCACGCGCTGCGCCTTCATCAGGCCCAGAATCTCGGTGCGGAAGTCGTCGCGGCGATCGGACCAGCGCAGGCCGCCGCGGGCGACCGGGCCGGCACGCAGATGGATGCCCTCGACGCGCGGGCTGTACACCCAGATCTCGCGCCAGGGGAGCGGCGCCGGCAGGCCCGGCACCTTGGCGGAATCGAGCTTGAACGCCAGCGCCTCTTCGCCTGCGGGCGCATAGGCGTTGGTGCGCAGTGTCGCCAGGACGACCCCCTTGAACAGCCGCAGGATGCGGTCGTCGTCGATCGCGGAGACCTGGGCGAGACCCGCGTCGATCGTCTTCTCGGCGAGGTCCACGGCTTCGTTGTCACCGCTGCGCGCGGGATTGTGCGCCGCCTCGAACCGCTCGACCAGCGCGAGCGCGACCAGCGGTGCCCGGCGCAGCGCGTCGACCACCGTTCCCAGGCCGTACAGCATGCCGGTCTGGCGCAGATAGCGGAACCAGGCGCGCAGCAGCACCACCGCATCGGGGGTGATCCCTGCTTCCACGATCAGCCGGTTGAACAGGTCGTTCTCGGCGCGGCCTTCCAGCACCGCGGCGATGGCGGCCTCGACGATCGCGGGATCGCGATCGAGCATTTCGCTGCGGTTTGCCGGTTCGACCTTGAAGTCGTGGATGAAGGCGCCGTTGGTCAGCTCGGTCGGCACTTCCTCGAGCACGCGGAAGCCGAAATTCTCGAATGCCGGCACCGCGTCCGACAGCGCGAGCGCGCCGCCCAGGCGATACAGCTTGATCCGGTATTTGCCGGGTTCGTCGCGCAGTTGCACGATCCGCACCGAACGGGCGTTATCGTCCTCCAGCCCGCCGATCCGCACCATGTCCTGCGCGGCTTCCTCGGGCGTGTGGGTCAGCCGGTAGACATCGGGGAAGGCGTTGGCGAGCCGCAGCGACAGGCGGGCGGCGCCGCTGCCGGCGATCTCGCTGAGGCAGGCTTCCACCGCCGGCGCCCAGCCGCGCACCATGCGGGCGATGCGCGCGTCGAGTTCGTCCTCGTCCGGCATCGTCGTGTCGCCGCGCAGGTCGAGCGTGTAGCGCAGCTGCGCCAGCACGCCGTCTTCCAGCGCGATCGACCAGTTGATCATCTTGGCGTGCGCGGCATCGGTCAGCATGGTGCCGATCGTCTCGCGGTGACCGGCCGCGACCTGCTCGCGCGGCAGCCAGACGAAGGCGAACAGGTGCCGGCCCAGCGTGCTGCGCACCAGCACCAGCTTCGAGCGCGGGCGATCCGCCACCGACATCGCGGTCAGCACCAGGCTTTCGAGGGCCTCCAGGTCGAACGCGGTGGTCAGGTCGTGCGGCAGGCCGGTTAGCGCATGCGTCATCGCCTTGCCGGTATGGCCGGCGGGATCGAAGCCGAACTTCGATTCGAGCATCTCCAGCCGGCCGCGCAGCATCGGTACCATCGCCGGGGGCGTGTTGAGCGCCTGGCTCGTCCACAGGCCGTAATGGATCGACAGGCCGGTCACGTCCTGGCCGGTCATCATCGGCGTCACCACGATGTCGAGCGGAACGCGACGATGGACGGTGGAGGTGGCGTTGGACTTGAGCAGCAGCGGAATCTCGCCGCCCATCTCGAAATAATCGACCGCCAGCTTGCGCGATGCATCGGCCAGCAGCGGCACTTCGTGGGTGTAGCGGGCAAGGCCGATCTGGTCGGTGCTTTCGCCGCCAACCGTCCACTTTTCGTGGCCCAGCAGGGTCATCGCATCGTCGGCGAACCAGCGCAGCAGCGCCTCGCCCTCGCGTGAGGGGACGCGGGCGCCATCGATCGACAGCGCCTGCTGCAGCGGGCGCCAGTCGGAGACGACGTCGCGGACATGCTCGAGCACGCGCTCGATCTCGCCGGTCAGCGCGCGGCGGGTGCGGGCGTCGGCGCGCTCCATCTCGATGTAGATCATCGATTCGGGCTGCGAATCCTTCGCCTTCTCGCCGATGTCGGTCACCACGCCCTTGGCGTCGCGTTCGACCGGCAGGATCGGGTGAATGATGCGGAAGATGCCGAGATCGAACGCCGCGATTGCGCTGGCGATCGAGTCGACCAGGAACGGCATGTCATCGTTGATCACGGCGAGCCGCATCTTGCGACTGGCATCGTCCTGATAGGTTTCGAGATTGAGCCGCACGGTCTGCGGCGGGCGTTCCGCCGCCGTCTCCGCAACGAACCGCGCGACTTCCGTGCGCTCGGCCTCGTCCAGTCCTTCCAGCTCTCCGGGCAGGGCGCCTTCGAAGATTCGCTCCTCAAACGCCTGCATGATCTTTTTTTCTAGGTTCTTCATGTGGCCGGCTATGCTCCCGCGCGGAAGTCACCTCAAGTCTGGAAAAACCGGGAGGAAAGGCGCAAAAGCACCCTCCGCTGCGTCGCGATTCACCCCGCTGCGCGCCGCACGGCGCGGTCGGTGAGAGAGGCGTCGTCTTCCAGTCGGGCAACGATATCGAGGCCGTGCGCGCCAGCGCGGGCAAGCAGCAGCACGAATTCCGATTCGCCGGCCTGCATTGGCACGCTGCCAAGCGTGGGTCGCTGGCGCAGGACGTCCGCGGCGCGGGCGAACGCCGCCGGCCTGCGATCGCTCGCTATCGACGCGCGCAGCTCGCGCTCGGCCTTGACCACGCCCTTGATGCCGCCGGGGGTGATCTCCAGAAACGCGTCCAGCCCGCCCGCCGGCACCGCCAGCCGCCGGGCATGGGTGAGCACGGTGGCGAACTCGGCGAGTCGCGTCTTGTCGTAGTCGGCGCCGAAGACGAGCTTGACCACGGGCGTCATCGGCGCGCGCGCCTGGGCGACCAGCCCGGCTTCGGCGAGCAATGCGGCATAGCTTTCGCCGTCCGCGTCCGCCGCCAGCGCAAAGCCATAGGCGCGGTCGAGTGCGCGGTAGAGGGCGGCGCGACCGCGCAGATCGGATGCGCGTGCGGCTGCGGCCGATTCGCGCGCGAGCATCAGCTGGTCGGCCAGCGGCGAGGCCATTTCGGTGTGCGGCAGCGCAGCGCTGGCCGGCGTGTCGAAACCGGCGCTGGGGCCGTCCGCCCAGACCGACTGCACCGGTGCCGGGTGCGGCGCGGCGCGGCGGGAGGCCGCGACCTCAGCATCGAGCTGCGCCTGCAGGGCGGGATCGACGACTTCCTTCCAGTTGATCACGCCGTAGATGAAGTCGATCTTTTCGGGGCTCGACGCGAACGGCATCAGGATGCCGCGATAGAACATCTGGTGGCCGCGCTGGCCGACGAACTCGGCCTCGAACCCGATCGGCGCGCGGTTGGCGATGATCTGGAGATAATGGTCGGTGAGGCGCGAGAGCAGCGAGCGGCTGGGCACTTCGCCCACGCGGGCGATCGCGCCCTCGATGCCGCATTCGGCGCGCAGCGCGGTGCCGAGATAGCGAATCGCCGGATCCTCGATGCCGTCGCTGAAGTCGAGCAACACGCTGTTGGGGCCGAAATCGGCGATGTTCTCTGGGTCGAGATCGTGGATCCCGGGATAGGGCCGGCCGCGCAGCAGCGAGACCCAGTGGTTGTAGGCGCGCACATGCATGCGACGCTCGTCGCCGCCGATCGCGACGGGACGCTCGTCGATGGCCTCATCGGGCGCGTTCGCGGGCTCCGATTCGGCCGGAGAAGGAATGCCGCGAGCCATGTTCATGCGGGTGCTCCACTGCGGGCAAGGCCCGGAAACGCTGATCCGAAGCCTTGTGCAGGCTCCATGGTAAACGGCGCGTAAAAGCGGGCAGGGGGAAACGCCGGAGGCGGGCGGGCGGCGAGAAAGTGCGCCCGCGTGCAACGAGGCGCTTGCCAGCACCGGGAACCACTGGTAAGCGCGCCCTCCTCCGGGCAAGCCAGTGCCCGGCAGCTTGGTGTGCCGCTTTAGCTCAGCTGGTAGAGCATCGCATTCGTAATGCGGGGGTCACAGGTTCGAGTCCTGTAAGCGGCACCA
>JAIYAA010000306.1 GCA_027489295.1 Sphingomonadales bacterium
AATTGGAGCGGGTAGCGGGAATCGAACCCGCGTATTCAGCTTGGAAGGCTGCTGCACTACCATTGTGCTATACCCGCCCGCTTCGATTGCGCCTGCCACAAGCAGGGGCGTGCGGTCAACCGCCTGTGCCGGGTGTGGTTCCTTCGCCGTTCGCCGGCCGGGGTCCCTGCGGCGTCACGTCGAGCTGCGAGTCGCCGCCGAGCGCGCGGTACAGATTGACCCGGTTGGTCGCCGCGGTCAGCTGCACCGTCACCAGCTGCTGCTGCGCCGTGTAGAGCGAACGCTGCGACACCAGGCTGGCCAGGAAGGTGTCGATCCCGCCGCGATAGCGCGCCTCGCTCAGCCGATAGGTGTCGGCGGCGGCATCGGCCTGGAGCTGGGTGGCGCGTAGCTGCGCGTCGATCGTGCCCCGTGTCGCCAGCGCATTGGCGACGTCGCGGAACGCGGTCTGGATCGCGCGTTCGTAGCTGGCGATGGCGGCCTGCTGCTGCGCTTCGCTCAGCCGCACATTGGCGCGGCCCGCGCCGCCGCGGAAGATCGCGTAGCTGGCGGTGCCGCCCGCCTGCCAGTTGAACGCGTCGCTGTCGAACAGGCTGGACAGCGCCGAGCTGGCAAGGCCGAGCACGCTGGTGAGGCTGATCCGCGGGAAGAGCGCGGCCCGCGCCGCGCCGATCTGGGCGTTGGCGGCGCGCAGCTGATATTCGGCCTGCACCACGTCCGGCCGGCGCAGCAGGATGCTCGAATCGAGCCCCGCAGGCACGGCGGCGATCGTCGGCGCGGCTTCCTCGATCGAGGCGGGAAGCAGCGCAGGGTCGATCTCCGATCCGGCGAGCAGGCGCAGTGCGTTGACGTCCTGCGCGAGCAGCGTGGTCTGTCGTGCGATGCTGTTCTGCGCGGTGGCGAGCGTCTGCTCGGCCTGGCGCAGGTCGGTGCGCGGCGCGATGCCGCCCTGCAGCCGGGCGCGGGTGAGGCGCACCGTGTCCTCGGCGCTCTTCGCGGTCTGCTGGGCAACGGCGAGCAGGCTGGCGTCCGAGGCATAGGTGAGCCAGGCGGTCGCCACGTCGCCGACCAGGGTCAGCCGGGTCGCGCGCGCGCCGGCCTCGGTGGCGAAATAGCTGTTCTGCTGCTGCCGCGTCAGCGAGGCGAGCCGGCCGAACAGGTCGAGCTCGAAGCCAGTGATGCCGGCCTGGGTGGTATAGTTGGTGCGCAGCGCGGTGCCGCCCGCGCCCGTGTTGCCCGTCGTGCCGGTGGTCGTGCCCGTGCCGGTGCCGTTGGTGGTCGCCGAGCCACGACGTTCGGTGATGCCGCCGCTGACATCGACTTCGGGGAACTGCGCGCCGCGCTGCACCTGATACTGCGCGCGCGCCGCCGCGATGTTGGCCGCCGCCACCCGCAGGTCGCGGTTGTTGGCCAGCGCCTGCTCGATCAGCTTCTGCAGCCGCGCGTCGCGGAACACGTCGTGCCAGTTCATCGCCGGCAGCGTCGCCTCGCTCTCGCGGAGGTACGAATCGCCTGCCGGCCAGTTCGGCGGAACGGGCGCCGCGGGGCGCACGTCCTTCGGCGCCATCGAACAGCCGGCCAGCGCGGCGGTGGTGAGGAGGGTCAGCGCGCGCTTCATGCCTGGGCCTCCGGGGTATTGCGATGGCGGCGGTTGCGCAGCGCGGCCAGGCCGTCGCGCACGCCGCGGCGGACGAGCACGAAGAATAGCGGGATGTAGAAGATGGCGAGGATCGTCGCGGTCAGCATGCCGCCGATCACCGAGGTGCCGATCGCGACGCGGCTGTTGGCGCCCGCGCCGGTGGAGATCGCCAGCGGCAGCACGCCGAAGATGAAGGCGAGGCTGGTCATCAGGATCGGGCGGAGCCGGATCCGTGCCGCGTCCAGCGCCGCCTCGATCACGCGCTTGCCCTGCTTCTCCGCCTGCTCGGCGAACTCGATCATCAGGATCGCGTTCTTGGCGGCGAGGCCCATGGTGGTGAGCAGGCCGATCTGCAGATAGACGTCGTTCTGCAGACCGCGCAGCGTCACCGCGAAGATCGCGCCGACCAGGCCGAGCGGAATGACGAGCAGCACCGCGATCGGGATCGACCAGCTCTCGTACAGCGCCGCCAGGCACAGGAACACGACGAGCAGCGACACGCCGTAGAGCAAGGGCGCCTGGCCCGAGGACAGCCGCTCCTGATAGGACAGGCCCGCCCAGGCGACGCTGGTGCCCGGGATCTGCGCGGCGAGCTCGGCGATGCGCTTCATCGCCTCGCCCGAGCTCTTGCCCGGCGCCGCCTGGCCGCTGAACTCGAACGACTGCACGCCGTTGAACCGCGCCATCGAGGTCGGCGCCGTCGCCCAGCTGGTCGAGGCGAAGGAGGTGAACGGCGCCATCTGGCCGTTGCTGCTGCGCACGAACCATTGCGCGAGGTCGCTCGGCTCCGAGCGATAGGGCGCATCGCCCTGAACATAGACGCGCTTGACGCGGCCGCGATCGATGAAATCGTTGACGTAGCGGCCGCCCCAGGCGGTCGACAGCGTCGAGTTGACATCGGCCTGGCTCAGGCCCAGCGTCGCCAGCTTCTGCTGGTCGAGATCGACCTTGAGCGTCGCCACGTCGGGCAGGTCGGTCAGGCGGACGGCGGCCAGTTCAGGGTCGGCCATCGCGGCGGCGAGCAGCTTGTCGCGCGCGGCGAGGAACTGGTCGCGCGGCATCCCGCTGGAATTGAGCAGCTCCATGGTGAAGCCGGTCGACTGGCCGAGGCCGCGGATCGCCGGGGGCACCAGCGCGAAGACCTGGGCGTCGCGGAAATTGCGGAACGCAGCCGTGGCGCGACCGACGATGCCGTCGGCGCTGTTTTCCTGGCCCTTGCGGTCCGACCAGTCGGCGAAGTTGAGGAAGCCCTGGCCGGTATTCTGCCCGGCAGGACCACCGCCGCCGCCGCCGCCCGCGACCGAGAACATCACCGAGACGTTCTTGGCTTCCTTGGTGAGGAAATACTTCTCCACCGCCAGCTGCACCTCGCGGGTGCGCGACATGGTGGCGCCGGCGGGCAGACGCATCTGCAGTGAGGCCGCGCCCTGGTCTTCGGTCGGCAGGAAGCCGGTGGGCAGGCGCACGAACATCAGCACCAGCAGCGCGCACACCGCCAGATAGAGCAGCAGGAAGATCCACTTGCGAGCCACCACGACCTGCACGCCGCGGACATAGCGGTCGACGCCGCGCTCGAAACCGGTGTTGAACTTGGTCTTGGCGGTGGTCAGGCCGCGGCCGATCCATGGGAACCGGCGGGCGAGCCAGCTGTATTCGAGATCCTTTTCCTGGCTCTTCTGCTTGAGCAGCGTCGCGGTCAGCGCCGGGCTCAGCACCAGCGCGACGAGCACCGACAGCACCATCGCCGAGACGATCGTCACCGAGAACTGGCGGTAGATCACGCCGGTCGACCCGCCGAAGAACGCCATCGGCAGGAACACCGCCGAGAGGACGAGCGCGATGGCGACCAGCGCCACCTGGATCTCGTCCATCGACCGGATCGTCGCCTCGCGCGGCGTCATCTCCGGATTCTCTTCCATCAACCGCTCGACATTCTCGACCACGACGATCGCGTCGTCGACGAGCAGGCCGATGGCAAGGACGAGGCCGAACAGCGTCATCGTGTTGATCGAGAAGCCGAGCGTGTAGAACACGCCGAACGTGCCGAGCAGCACCACCGGCACCGCGATCGCCGGGATCAGCGTCGCGCGCCAGCTCTGCAGGAACACGAACATGACGATGACGACGAGGATGATCGCCTCGATCAGCGTCTTCACCACCTCTTCGATCGAGAGCTTGATGAAGCCGGTGGTGTCGTTGGCATAGGCGTATTTGAAGCCGGGCGGGAACCCCTTCGACGCAGCTTCGACCTGCTGCTTCACCAGGTCCGCGGTCTTGAGCGCGTCGGCGCCCGGCGACAGCGAGATGGCGAGGCCGGCGCCGGGATGGCCGTTGATGCGGCTGGACGAGTTGTAGTTGTCCGATCCCAACTCGACGCGGGCGACGTCGCGCAGCTTCACCGCGGCGCCGGTCGAATCGGTCTTCACGATGATGTTGGCGAACTGCTCCGGCGTCTGCAGCCGCGACTGCGAGGTCACGGTGGCGTTGAGCATCTGCTCCTGCGGCATCGGCTGGCCGCCGAGCTCACCCGCCGCAATTTCGGTGTTCTGGTTCTGGATCGCCGTGACGATGTCGCCGGGGATCAGGCCATAGCTGGAGAGCCGCGCCGGGTTCAGCCAGATGCGCATCGCATAGGGCGCGCCGAACACGTTGGTGTCGCCCACGCCCTCGATGCGCGAGAGCGGGTCCTGCAGGTTCGAGGCGAGCCAGTCCGAAACATCGAGATTGGTCTTCTGGTCGGTCGAGTCATAGACGCCGACGATCATCAGGAAGTCAGGGTTCGACTTGGTGACCGTCAGGCCCTGCTGCTGCACCTGGGTGGGCAGGCGGGACAGCGCCTGCTGCACCTTGTTCTGCACCTGGACCTGGGCGATGTCCGGGTTGGTGCCCTTCTCGAACGTTGCCGAGATCGACACCTGGCCCCGCGAGGTGGACGAGCTGCTGAAATAGAGCAGGCCGTCGATGCCGCTCAGCTGCTGCTCGATCACCTGGGTGACGCTGTTCTGCACCGTCTCGGCCGAGGCGCCGGGATAGGTGGCGCGGATGTTGACCTGCGGCGGCGCGATGTCCGGATACTGGGCGATGGGCAGCGAGAAGATCGCGCCCAGGCCCATCAGCATCACGATGATGGCGAGCACCCAGGCGAAGATCGGCCGATCGATGAAGATACGCGACATGGGGGCTCAGCCCGCCTTGGCCTGGCTGCCGCCCTTGGTCTGGGCACCGCCTTGCCCCTGGCCCTTTTTGGGCGCCTCGATCGTCTGCGGCGCGTTGGCCGGCACCGGCTTGATGTCGATATCCGGCTTCAGGTTCGCCGTGCCCTGCACGATCACCTTGTCGCCCGGCGCAAGCCCTTGGGTGACCACCCAGTTCTGGCCGATGGTGCGATCGGCGACGACGGTGCGCGCCACCGCCTTGTTGCCGGCGCCGACGACATAGACGGTCGCATTGCCCTTGGGATCGCGCGACACGCCGGCCTGCGGCACCAGATAGGCCTGGGTATCGATCGCCTGAGCAAACAGCGCGCGGGCGAACATGCCCGGCAGCAGCACACCCTTCGGGTTGGGGAAGCGGGCGCGTAGCGTGACGGTGCCGGTGCTGGCATTGACCATCACCTCGGCGAATTCGACTGCGCCGGCGAGATCATAGTCGCTGCCGTCTTCCAGCTTCAGCCGCACGGACGCACTGGCCGGGGCCACGCCGTTCCGGGCGAGCGCCTTGCGCAGCGCGAGCATGTCGGCGCTGGACTGCTGGATATCGACGAAGATCGGGTCCAGCCGCTGGATCGTGGTCAGCGGATCCGCCTGGTTGCTGGTGACCAGTGCGCCCTCGGTGAACAGGCTGCGCCCGATGCGGCCGGTGATCGGTGCGGGCACCTTGGTGAAGCGCAGGTTGATCTGCGCGGTCTGCAGCGCCGCGCGATATTGCGCCACCTGCGCGGCGGCCTGGCGGGAGGCCGCCAGCGCGTCGGTATAATCCTGCTGGCTCACCGCCTCCATCTGCGCAAGCGGCTTGTAGCGATCCGCCTTGGTGCGCGCGGCCTCCAGATTGGCCTGCGCGTTCTGCAGGTTCGCCTGCGCCTGGGCGACGGCGGCCTGATAGAGGCTGGGATCGATTTGGTAGAGCGTCTGGCCCTGCTGGACGATCGCGCCTTCGGTGAAGAAGCGGCGCTGGACGATGCCGGCAACCTGCGGGCGGACTTCGGAAGACTGGTAGGCGGTGACGCGGCCGGCAAGCTCGGTCGTCATCGGCACGCTGGTCGGCTGCACCACCACATAGCCCACCTGCGGCGGGCCTGCGGCACCCTTGCGCCCGCCCTGCTTGCCGCCGCTGTCGCCAGCGCTGCACGAGGCGAGGAGCAGGGCCGATGCAAAGACGATCAGGCCCGAACGGCGATAGCTGGTCGGTGCGTTCAAATTTCAGAACCCGCTTTGGGGGCGACCCGAAAGGATGCCGGGTCACCGGTCACTGCCAAACGCGGCCTTAGATGCCACGTTTCCGCAGTGCCACAAAAGAGTTGTCGCAAAATATGTCGAAAGGGGCGGGCGCGGATTCAGCCCGCCCCTCTCGGGGATCAGAAGGCGAAGGACTCGCCGATCGTGCGTTCGCCCACCAGGAAGGCATCGGCCACCAGCTGCAGCGGGCGGACATCGACGTCGCTCTGCTGCGCTGCGGCCAGTTCGGCGAAGCGTGCGTACAGCCGGGCATATTCGCGGTCCGGCGCCTTCTGCTCGTCTTCACCCGGCAGCTGCAGGATGCTGCCGCCCATGCCGAGGCGGAGCGTGCCGGCATCGGTATCGACCTCGATGTCCCAGGTCTGCGGGCCGGTCTGGAGGAAGTCGAAGTCCGCCGTAACCGCGGCCGCGCCGCTGCGCATGTGCATCTTGGCACGCAGCGGCGAGGCGCGGCCTTCGGGCACTTCCATCCACGCCTTGTCGAGCAGCAGCGCGTGCGGCAGGATCTTGGTCGCGATCGACAGCGCGTTGATGCCCGGATCGAACACGCCGAAGCCGCCGGCGGCGAGGATCCATTCCTGCCCCGGGTGCCAGCGGCGGATGTCCTCGCGCCAGGTGATCCGCGCGGCGGTGATCTGCTTGCCTTCGAGCCACGCCTTGGCGGGCTCGACGCCCGCCGCCTCGCGCGAGTGCCAGGTGGTGAACAGCGTCACGCCCTTGTCCCGCGCGCGCCCGGCGAGGTCGGCGATTTCGGTGAGCGTCGCGGCGGGCGGCTTCTCCAGCATCACGTTCAGCCCGGCGTCGATCGCGATGCGGGCCTGGTCGTAGCGGCCCTCCGGCGGGGTGCAGAGCGAAACGGCGGTCAGGTCGTGGCCGCCGGCGATCAGCGATTCGATATCCTTGTGCGCCGGCACGCCGTCCACATGCGCGTGGCGGCTCGCGGTGGCGACCAGCTCGAAGCGGTCATCGCCTGCCAGCGCCGGCAGGTGCTGATCGCGCGCAATCTTGCCGATTCCGACGAGTCCCAGACGAATCCGCTCCGACATTTTGCACCATCCTTTTATAAGATATATATGCTTCCTATTGGCGCGCCCCGCGGTTATCAACCCACGCAAACACACACGATGCGCCCCGTAGCGGAGGAATCATGACGGAAGAAGCTGGAACTCGCCCTGCGCCGCTGCGCTCGCGCGCGTGGTTCGATGATCCGAATAACCCCGACATGACGGCGCTCTATGTCGAGCGCTATCTGAACTTCGGGCTGAGCCTGGAAGAGCTGCAATCGGGCAAGCCGATCATCGGCATCGCCCAGACCGGCAGCGACCTTTCTCCGTGTAATCGCCACCATCTCGAACTCGCCAAGCGGGTGCGCGAGGGGATTCGCGACGCGGGCGGCATCGCCATCGAATTCCCGACCCATCCGATCCAGGAAACCGGCAAGCGCCCGACCGCCGGGCTCGACCGCAACCTCGCCTATCTCAGCCTGGTCGAGACGCTGTACGGCTATCCGATCGACGGCGTGGTGCTGACGATCGGCTGCGACAAGACGACCCCGGCCTGCCTCATGGCGGCCGCCACGGTGAACATCCCCGCGATCGCGCTGTCGGTCGGGCCGATGCTCAACGGCTGGTTCAAGGGCGAGCGCACCGGATCGGGCACGATCGTGTGGAAGGCGCGCGAGATGCTCGCCGCCGGCGAGATCGATTACAAGGGCTTCATCCAGCTCGTCGCCTCGTCGGCGCCGTCGACCGGCTGGTGCAACACCATGGGCACCGCGACGACGATGAACTCGATGGCCGAGGCGCTCGGCATGTCGCTGCCGGGCTCGGCGGCGATTCCCGCGCCGTACCGCGACCGCGCCGAGTGCGCCTATCGCACCGGGCTGCAGATCGTCGAGATGACGCTGGCCGACCGCAAGCCCAGCGACGTGCTGACGCGCGAGGCGTTCCTCAATGCGATTCGCGTCAATTCGGCGATCGGCGGCTCGACCAACGCGCCGATCCACCTCAACGCCATCGCCCGCCACATCGGTGTCGAGCTGACCCTGGAAGACTGGGAATCCTACGGCGCCGACGTGCCGCTGATCGTCAACCTCCAGCCGGCGGGCAAATATCTGGGCGAGGACTTCTACCGCGCCGGCGGCGTGCCCGCGGTGATGGGCGAGCTCTATCGCGCCGGGCTGCTCCACAACGATGCGCTGACCGTCAACGGCCGGACCATCGGCGAGAATATCGGCACCGCCGAGATCGAGGACGCGGACGTGATCCGTCCGCTCGCCACGCCGCTGCGGCCGGCGGCGGGGCTCACCGTGCTGTCGGGCAATCTGTTCGACAATGCGGTGATGAAGCTCAGCGTGATCTCCGACGAGTTCCGTGCACGCTATCTCTCCAACCCGGACGATCCCGGCGCGTTTGAAGGCACCGCCATGGTGTTCGACGGGCCGGAGGATTACCACCACCGGATCGACGATCCCGCGCTCGGCATCGACGAGAACAGCATCCTGATCATGCGCGGCGCCGGGCCGGTCGGCTATCCGGGCGGTGCCGAGGTGGTGAACATGCGCCCGCCGGTCGCGCTGATCCAGGCGGGCGTCCACGCGCTGCCGTGCCTGGGCGACGGCCGCCAGTCGGGCACGAGCGGCAGCCCCTCGATCCTCAATGCAGCACCCGAAGCGGCGGTGGGCGGCGGGCTCGCGCTGGTCCGGACCGGCGACCGCATCCGCATCGACCTCAATACCCGCTCGGCCAACATGCTGGTCAGCGACGAGGAGCTGGCGCAGCGTCGCGCCGAGCTCGGCATCGACTATGTGCCCGAATCGCAGACGCCGTGGCAGGAAATCCATCGCGGGCTGGTCGGCCAGTTCGACGGCGGCGCGGTGTTCGAGAGCGCGGTCAAGTATCAGCGCATCGCCCAGACCAAGGGCCTGCCGCGCGACAGCCACTGAGCGGTCGCGTCAACTCCCCTCCTTCGTCATTCCGGCGAAAGCCGGAATCCATTGGCACCTCCGTCGAGGCGCTTGCTGAAGCCGAGTGGCGAATGGATCCCGGCTTCCGCCGGGATGACGAGCGTTGGGGACCTGGCCAGCTGGTTACGCGCGACGGGCGGTGGGCCGGCTGCCGAGCTGGTCGAGCGCGTCGGCATTGTCGCGCCCCCAGGCATAGAGCAGCTCGACCGGCTCGACGAACCGATCGCCCAGCGGCGTCAGCCGGTATTCCACCGCTGGCGGCACGGCGTTCTGCACGATCCGGTCGATCAGGCCGGTTTCCTCCATTTCGCGCAGCGTCTGGGTGAGCATCTTCTTCGAGATGCCGGGCAGGCTGCGCAGCAGCACCCCGCTACGGGCTGCGCCGCCATGGCGCGCATGGAGCGTGTGGAGCACCATGCTCGTCCACTTGGTCGCGAACAGCGCCAGCACGCGTCGCGGCGCGCAATCCTCGCGCCATTCCGAATCCGCCGTTCCTGGCCGCATGGCTGGGGTCCTTTTGGTGCCTAGGTTCCGATTTGGTGCCGTCTAGAAGCTGCGGGCGCGGCTGCCTAGCTCGCCCTCCAACGCATTATGGAGGCAGAAATGGCCAAGACGGCTTTGGTAGTGGGCGCAAGCGGCATCGTCGGAAGTGCCACGGCGGACCTGTTGGTGGCGGAAGGCTGGACGGTACACGGGCTGGCGCGCCGCCCGGTCGAGCAGCCGGGGGTGGCACCGATCGCCGCCGACCTCACCGATGCGGCGGCGACCGCGCAGGCGCTGGCGGGGGTGAACCCCGATGCCGTATTCATCACCACCTGGCTGCGGCAGGACAGCGAGGCGGAGAACATCCGCGTCAATTCGGCCATGGTGCGCAACCTGCTCGACGGGCTGCCCAAGCCGACGGGCCCCCGGCACGTCGCGCTGGTCACCGGGCTCAAGCATTATCTCGGGCCGTTCGAGGCGTACGGGAAGGGCAGCCTGCCGCAGACCCCGTTCCGCGAGGAGCAGGGCCGGCTCGATGTCGACAATTTCTACTATGCCCAGGAGGACGCCGTGTTCGCGGCCGCCGAACGCGACGGCTTCAGCTGGAGCGTGCATCGCCCGCACACGGTGATCGGCAAGGCGGTCGGCAACGCGATGAACATGGGCACTACGCTCGCCGTCTATGCGACGCTGTGCCGCGAGACCGGGCGGCCGTTCCGCTTCCCGGGTTCGGCCGCGCAATGGTCGGGGCTGACCGACATGACCGATGCCGGCCAGTTGGCCCGCCATCTGCTCTGGGCCGCCGAGGCGCCTGCCGCGGCCAACGAGGCATTCAATGTCGTCAACGGCGACGTCTTCCGCTGGCAGTGGATGTGGGGCCGGATCGCGCACTGGTTCGGGCTGGAGGCGGCGCCGTTCGATGGCACCGTGCTCCCGCTCGAGGTGCAGATGGCAGAGGACGCCTCGCTCTGGCAGCGGATCGCCGAGCGCGAAGGGCTGGCCGAGCCGACCCTCGCGCGCCTTGCGTCGCCCTGGCACACCGATGCCGATCTCGGGCGGCCGATCGAGGTGGTCACCGACATGTCGAAGAGCCGCCGCATGGGCTTCACCGCCTATCAGCCGACCGACGACGCCTTCTTCGCGCTGTTCGAGCGGCTGCGCGCGGACCGGCTGATCCCGTAAGCCGCGACGCGCTGTGTATTGCATGCATAACACGGTCTCGTTAGGCTGGGATCTTCCCGCTCTGACGAGGCCGTTTCGCATGTTCTTTCGCTCGCTTCTGATCGCCGGTGCCGCGCTGTTCGCCGTCGGCACCGCTTCGGCGCAGGCCTATCGCCCGGCCTTTCATCCCGAAACACTGAAGGGGCCGCCCGCCGGCCCGCCGAACCAGGTGCTGGTGCTGGGCACGACGCATTTGTCCGAGCTGCCCAAGACCTTCGACATGGCGCTGCTCGCTCCGCTGCTCGATCGGCTGGCGGCGTGGCGGCCGACGGCGATCGCCACGGAGGATCTCTCCGGCCTGCAATGCGATGCACTGCGCCGCTATCCGGCACGCTATGCCGAGACGGTGAAGATCTACTGCTTCGACCCGACCGAGGCGGGCAAGGCGACCGGCCTGGACGTGCCCGCCGCCAATGCCGCGGTCGAGCGTGCGCTGGCTGCCTGGCCCACCGCGCCCACGCCCGCCCAGCGGCGCCATCTCGCCGCATTGTTCCTTGCCGCCGGCGAGCCCGGGTCGGCGCTGGTCCAGTGGCTGCGCCTGGCTGCGGACCAGCGGGTTGCGGCAGACGGGCTCAGCGACACCCTGGTGGCGACGCTGGAGAAGCAGCGTACCCGCCGCAACGAAACCTCGCTGCTTTCCGCCGCGCTCGCTGCCCGGCTGGGGCTGGAGCGGCTCTGGAGCGTCGACGACCATAGCGCCGATACGCCCGATTCCGGGGATCCGGCCGAAGACAAGGCCGCCGCGGCAGCGATCCAGCGCGCCTGGGACAATCCCGCCACGCACCAGCGCGAAGCGGAAGACCGGCGCTTGCAGGCGGGCCTTGCCCAGCCGGGCGGGGTGCTGGCCGTCTATCGTGCCATGAATGCACCGGAGGCGGCGACGCTCGCCTATGAGTCCGATTTCGGCGCGACCCTGCGCGAACCCTCGCCGCAGGGCTTTGGCCGCCAGTATCTGGGCTATTGGGAGACGCGGAACCTGCGGATGGTGTCCAATATCCGCGACGTGCTGGGGCGCCGCCCCGGCACGCGGACGCTCGCCATCGTCGGGGCCTCGCACAAGGGCTATTACGAGGCCTATCTCAACCAGATGCACGACGTGACGCTGGTCGACGTGCTCCCGCTGCTCCGCTGAGCGTCGCGATCAGGCCGCCTCGGCCCCGGCCGATGTCTCGATCAGCTCTACCACGTCGCCGATCAGCGTCTGCATCGCGGTGCGGGCGCGGGCCGGGTCCTTCGCCGCGATCGCGTCGCGCACCGCGGCATGATCGGCGACGCTCGCGCTGCGGCCCTTGATCCGGTTGGTAAAGCGGATCGAGGTGCGCAGCGCCGTTGCCACCATGTCGCGGAACTGGGCGTAGAAGGGGTTCCCCGACGCGCGCAGCACCGCAACGTGGAACGCGATGTCGGCGTCCAGCGTGTCGTCCAGCCCGCGCTCCGCCGCCTCCATGCGGGCAAGCCCCGCCGAGATATGCCGCAGGTCCGCCTCGGTGGCGAACTGCGCGGCGAGTGCCGCAGCCTCTGGCTCGATCGCGATGCGCAGCTGGCTGAACTGGCGCAGCAGCTCGACCGAGAATTGCCGTTCGAGCAGCCAGCGCAGCACATCGGTATCGAACAGGTTCCACGACGAGGCCGGCTGCACCACCGTGCCCTGGCGCGGCCGGGCGCTGAGCAGGCCCTTGGCGGTGAGCATCTTCACCGCCTCGCGCGTCACCGATCGGCTGACCGCGTGCTGCTTGGCCAGCTCGGCCTCGGTCGGGAAGGGCTCCTTCTCGTAGCGCCCGGTCACGATCGCGCGCCCCAGCGCATCGAGCATCCCGTAGGTGAGGTTGCGGCCCAGCCCGGAGCGGACCTCGTCGGCGGGAAGGGGAAGGGAGGTGGACATCCTCGCGATTGCTTTCCTGTTCTTGTTCATGCCATGCTGCGCACAGCCACATTGTTGCGCCATCGTACTCTAGCGGCGCGGCTGGACAACCCCGATAAATAAGATAAATGAACATCCTATCTCTGCAGTGGGGCGGGGAAGGGGCAACACGCGCGGGCCATGCCGCCCGTGCCGGTGCCGGCAGGAGTGGGCATGAGTCTATCCAATATCGATCTGGTCGTGGTGATCGTCTATGCGATCGGCATCTTCGGCCTCGCCCAATGGGTGAGCCGCGACAAGGCGGGCGCGACCAAGGATTCGAGCGACTATTTCCTCGCGTCCAAGAACCTGCCCTGGTGGGCGATCGGCGCCTCGCTGATCGCGGCGAACATCTCCGCCGAGCAGATCGTCGGCATGTCCGGCTCGGGCTATGCGATCGGGCTCGCCATCGCGTCCTACGAATGGATGGCGGCGCTGACCCTGCTGATCGTCGGCAAGTTCTTCCTGCCGATCTTCCTGCGCAACGAAATCTACACGATGCCGCAGTTCCTCGAACAGCGCTTCGGGCCGACGATCCGCACCGTGATGGCGGTGTTCTGGCTGATCCTCTACGTGTTCGTGAACCTCACCTCGATCATCTGGCTGGGCTCGATCGCGGTGACCCAGGTGGCGGGCGTCAACCAGGACGTGGCGCTGATCGGGCTGGGCGCGTTCGCGTTGCTCTACCAGCTGCGCGGCGGCCTCAAGGCGGTGGCGCTGACCGATATCGTCCAGGTGACGCTGCTGGTGCTCGGCGGCCTCGTCGTCGCGTATCTGACGCTGACCAAGATCGGCGGCGACAGCGGCGTGATCGGCGGCTTCCAGGAACTGACGCGGCGCGTTCCCGATCATTTCGACATGATCCTGTCGCCCGACAATCCGCACTACAAGGATCTGCCCGGCATCGCCGTGCTGGTCGGCGGCATGTGGATCGCGAACCTGAGCTATTGGGGCTTCAACCAGTATATCATCCAGCGCGCGCTGGCGGCGAAGAGCCTCGCCGAGGCGCAGCGCGGCGTGGTGTTCGCCGGCTTCCTCAAGCTGCTGATGCCGGTGGTGATCGTGCTGCCGGGAATCGCCGCGGTGGTGCTGGCGCCCAACCTCGCCAAGCCCGACCAGGCCTATCCCACGATGATGGCGCTGCTGCCCACCGGGTTGCTCGGCCTCGTCTTCGCGGCGCTGATCGCGGCGATCATTGCGTCGACCGCCTCCAAGATCAATTCGATCGCCACCATCTTCACGCTCGACATCTACGCCAAGCTCAAGGGCGTGCAGACCCGCGCCGAGGACGGCAGCGACAAGGCCGCGTACGAAACGCATTTGGTGCGGGTCGGCCGGATCGCGGCGGTGGTCTCCATCATCATCGCGATGTTCACCGCGCGGCCGCTGCTCGGCAGCCTCGACCAGGCATTCCAGTATATCCAGGAATTCTCCGGCTTCGTGACGCCAGGCATCACCGTGATCTTCCTGCTCGGCCTGTTCTGGCCGCGTGCTACCGAGGCGGGCGCGCTGGTGGGTGCCGTCGCGTCGGTGGTGCTCAGCTTCGTCTTCTGGTTCCCGGCCAAGTGGGGCGGGATCGAGGCGCTGAACGCGGTGCCGTTCATCAACCGCATGGGCATCGTGTTCCTCGCCTCGCTGGCGCTGGCGGTGATCGTCTCGCTCGCCCGGCCCGCCGCCGGGGGCAGCAACCGCATCCGCATGGAAGGCGTGCGCTTCAACACCACCACCGGCTTCAACATCGCCGCGGCGGTGATCGTCCTCATCCTCATCGGGCTGTACGCGACATGGTGGTAAGCTTCTCGGGCTCCTTCCTCGCGGTCGACTGGGGCACGACCAACCGCCGCGTCTTCCGGGTCGAGAATGGCGCCGTCACCCACACCGAGCGCGACGACAAGGGCGTCACCTCGGTCACCGACTTCGCCGCCGAAGCTGCCGGCATCCGCGCGCGGCACGGCGACCTGCCGCTGCTGATGGCGGGCATGGTCGGCGCCAATATCGGCTGGGCACCGGCGCCCTATGTCGCCGCACCCGCAGGGATCGCCGAGCTCGCCGCCGGGCTGCTCTGGGTCGAGGACCGCAGCGCGATCGTGCCGGGCGTCTCGACCATGGTTACCGGCCGGCCCGACGTGATGCGCGGCGAGGAGGTCCAGCTGCTCGGCGCGGTGCGCGCCGGGCTCGCCCCCGCCGACGCGCTGCTCGTCCAGCCGGGCACCCACTGCAAATGGGTGGAGATGGTGGATGGCCGCATCGCCGACTTCACCACCGCGATGACCGGCGAACTGTTCGCGCTGCTGCGCAAGCACGGCTTGCTGGCGGCACAGCTCGGCGGTGACGTCGCGGTCGGCCCCGCCTTCCTCGCGGGCGTCGAAGAGGGGCGCAAGCGTGACCTCGCCGCCTCGCTGTTCGGCATCCGCGCCGCCAAGATGCTGGGCGTGCGCGACGATGCCGATGCCGCCGCCTTCGCCAGCGGGCTGCTGATCGGCAGCGACGTCGCCGCGCGGCTGGCGCATGCCGGGCACGACACCGTCCATATCCTGGCCGACCCGATGTTGGGCGGCCTCTATGCCGCCGCGATCGGCGCGCAGGGCCGCGAGGCGGTGATCGCCAGCAGCCATGACGCGTTCGTCGCGGGAATCCTTGCCATTGCGGAGCAGATTGCATGAGCCACATCGCCGAATTCGACGCCGCCTTCGCGCGTTGCCCGCTGATCGCGATCCTCCGCGGGGTGAAGCCCGACGAGGTCGAGGCGATCGGCGACGAACTGGTCGCGGCCGGCTTCACCCTGATCGAAGTGCCGATGAACTCGCCCGAGCCGCTGGAGAGCGTGTCGCGCCTCGCCAAGCGCTTCGCCGGCCGCGCGGTGATCGGCGCGGGCACGGTGCTCAAGGTCGAGCAGGTGCAGCAGGTCGCGGACGCCGGGGGCACGATGATCATCTCGCCCAACGCCAATCTGGACGTGATCCGCGCGAGCGCGGCGGCGGGTCTGGTCTCGCTGCCGGGTATCATGACCCCGAGCGAGGCCTTCGCGGCGCTGGATGCGGGTGCGACCGCGCTCAAGCTATTCCCGGCCGAGGCGGCGAGCCCGACGGTCCTGAAGGCGATGCGCGCGGTGCTGACCGAGGCGCGGATCCTGCCGGTGGGCGGCATCGCGCCGGACAATATGGGCCCGTGGAAAGCGGCCGGCGCGCCCGGCTTCGGCCTGGGTTCGGCGCTCTACAAGGTCGGCCTCACCGCGGCCGAAGTCGGCGCCAACGCCCGCGCGTTCGTCGCCGCGCTGTAAGGCTGCACGTCTCAGATCCTCCCCGGAGCGGGGAGGATCGAAGGGCACATTGCGGCCGGCCCGAAACGCGCCTAATAGCCGCGACCAAATGGCACGTATCCAGACCCCCCAGCGCATTCGGGGCACCCAGGACATTTTCGGCGAAGACCAGCGGCGTTTCGCCGTGGTGCTCGACGCGTTCGACCGGGTGCGCAAGCTCTACTGCTTCCAGCGGCTCGAAATCCCGATCTTTGAGGCGACCGGCGTGTTCGCCCGCTCGATGGGCGAGACCTCGGATGTCGTCTCCAAGGAGATGTACACCTTCGAGGATCGCGGCGGCGATTCGATCACGCTGCGCCCCGAATTCACCGCCGGCATCGCGCGGGCCTATATCAGCGAGGGCTGGCAGCAGTTCGCGCCGCTGAAGGTCGCGACCTCGGGCCCGGTGTTCCGCTACGAGCGCCCGCAAAAGGGCCGCTATCGCCAGTTCCACCAGATCGACGCCGAGATCCTCGGCGCGCCCGAACCCGCTGCCGATGTCGAGCTGCTGGTGCTGGCCGACCAGCTGCTCAAGGAACTGGGAATCGCCGACGGCGTGACGCTCCAGCTTAACACGCTGGGCGATGCCGCGACCCGCGACGCCTGGCGCACCGCGCTGGTCGCGCATTTCGAGGCGCACAAGGCCGAGCTGTCCGAGGACAGCTTGGCGCGTCTGGAAAAGAACCCCTTGCGCATCCTCGATTCGAAGGACCCGCGCGACCGCCCGATCGCCGACAGCGCGCCGGACATCGACGCCTATCTCACGCAAGAGGCCGCCGCCTTCTTCAAGGCGGTGACCGACGGGCTCGACGCGGCGGGCGTCGCCTGGACGCGCAACGCGCGGCTGGTGCGCGGGCTCGATTATTATCGCCACACCGCGTTCGAGTTCGTCACCGATCGGCTCGGCGCGCAGGGCACCGTGCTGGCCGGCGGCCGCTATGACGGGCTGATCGGCTCGCTCGGCGGCCCCGAGACGGCGGGCGTGGGCTGGGCAGCCGGTGTCGAGCGGCTCGCGATGCTGATCGAGGAGCCCAAGGCGGCAGCCATCCAGGTTTATGTCGTGGTCGAGGACGATCGCGTGCAGGCGGACGGCGTGCGTGCGGTCTCGGCGCTGCGCCGCGCCGGGCTGGCGGCCGAGCTGCTCGCCACCGGCTCGCCGCGCAAGCGGTTCGACAAGGCGGTGAAGAGCAACCCCGATGCGCTGCTGTCGCTGGGCGTCGCCGATGGCGTCATGTCCAAGCGGCTCAAGGTCAATGCCGGCGACGCCGCCGCGATCGACGCGGTGCTGGCCGGCATCGCTTGGGGTGGCCCGACCGAATGACCCGCATCCCCCCGGATCGCATTGCGGCGATCGAGGCGCGGCGGGACGAGTTGCAGGCGCTGATGGCGTCGGGCGAGCTCGGCGGCGATCGCTTCGTCCAGGTGTCGAAGGAATATGCCGAGATCGAGCCGGTCGCGGTGGCGGCGGGCAAGGTCCGGCGGCTGCGCGCCGAAGGGCAGTCGCTCCAGCAGATGACGCAGGACGCCGATGACGAGCTGCGCGCGATGGCGGTGGAGGAGCTCCGCGCCAACGAAGCGACGCTCGCCGATGCCGAACGCAAGCTCGCGCTCGCGCTGCTCCCCCGGGATTCGGCGGACGAGCGCCCCGCGCTGCTCGAAATCCGCGCCGGTGTGGGCGGCGACGAGGCCGCGCTGTTCGCCGGCGACCTGCTGCGCATGTACCAGCGCTATGCCGATCGCGTCGGCTGGCGCACCGAGCTGATCGGGGCCAGCACGTCGGAGGCCGGCGGCTACAAGGAAGTGGTGATCGGTATCACCGGCACCGGCGTGTTCGCCAAGCTGAAGTTCGAGAGCGGCGTCCACCGGGTGCAGCGCGTACCCGCTACCGAAGCGGGCGGCCGCATCCACACCTCCGCTGCCACCGTCGCGGTGCTGCCCGAGGCGGAAGAAGCCGATGTGCAGATCGACGACAAGGATTTGCGCATCGACATCTACCGCGCCTCCGGTCCCGGCGGGCAGGGCGTCAACACAACCGACAGCGCGGTGCGGATCACCCATCTGCCCACCGGCATCGTCGTGATCCAGCAGGACGAGCGCTCGCAGCACAAGAACAAGGCCAAGGCGATGAAGGTGCTGCGCACCCGCCTGTACGAGGCCGAGCGCGAGCGGCTGGCTGCCGAGCGCGTCGGTGCGCGGCGTTCGATGGTCGGCTCGGGCGATCGCTCCGAGCGGATCCGGACGTATAATTTCCCGCAAGGCCGGGTGACCGACCACCGGATCAACCTGACGCTGCACCGCCTGCCCGAGATCCTGGAAGGCGAGCTCGACGAACTGGTCGGCGCGCTGGTCGCGCAGGACGAGGCCGACCGGCTTGCCCAGCTGGATGGCTGAGATCCTGCCGTGAGCGACCGCAGCGTGCGTGCCGCGCTCGCCGACGCCACCCGGCAGCTCGACGCCGTATCCGATACCGCCCGGCTCGATGCCGAGCTGCTGATGGCGCACGCGCTCGGCACGACCCGCGACAGGCTGCTGCTGGGCCGGTTGGAGGATGCCGAACCCCTAGGCTTTGCCGCACTGGTGGCGCGCCGGATGACCCACGAACCGATCGCCTATATCACCGGCACCCGTGCCTTCTGGACGATCGACCTCGCGGTCGGTCCCGGCGTGTTGATCCCGCGTCCGGACAGCGAGACGCTGATCGAAACCGCGCTCGCCTGGTTCGACGGCCGCGCACCGGCGCGAATCCTCGATCTGGGCACCGGGCCGGGCACGCTGCTGCTCGCCGCGCTCGCCGAATGGCCGGAGGCGCAGGGGCTGGGCGTTGATGCGTCGAAGGTTGCGCTCGACTATGCCCGCCGCAATGCCGAGGCGCTGGGCATGGCGAACCGGGTCGAGCTTCGCCGCGGCGACTGGAGCGCCGGTCTGGAAGGTCGCTTCGACCTGATCCTCGCCAACCCGCCCTATATCGGCACCGGGGAGCCGCTGCCGCCGCAGGTCCTGGACCACGAACCTTCGCAAGCGCTGTTCGCTGGCCCGGATGGCCTGGACGATTATCGCCGGATCGTGCCGGCGCTGCCCGGCCTGCTCGCGCCCGGCGGCGTGGCGGTTCTCGAGATCGGCTGGACCCAGGCCGACGCGGTTTCTTTGCTGGCAAAGGATCACGGCCTTACGCCAAGCGTCTATAAAGACATGGGTGGACGGCCGCGCGTAGTCCGGCTCACTTGAAACTACGCGCAAACGTCACATATTTCTGCTTGGAGAATGGTACGCCAGCGGCTAGAAGAAAGCCGGGGCGAGGCACCTTCAACCAAGTTGTTGAGATAAAGGGCTGAGGCCCGACTCCATGGTCATGTGTGCCGCTGCAGTCCGGCGGCCGTGGCAAGCGGAAGGTTCTGGGCACGCCCGGCATCCTCCGCAAACGTAACCCTGCATCCGGAACCTCGATGGATCGACGGACGGCTTTGTAAAGACAGGACAACGAGACCTTGATGAACAATCGTCAGGCCGGCCGCCGTCGCGGTCGGGGCGGCCAGCAACAGCGCCAGGGCGGAAGCTCGAACAATCAGGGCAATGGTAGTCGGATCGATAACCGCGCGCGTGGTAACGCCGCCCAGTTGCTTGAGAAATACAAGAACCTGGCGCGCGATGCTCAGATGCAGGGCGATCGGGTCAACGCGGAATATTATCTGCAGTTCGCGGATCATTATTTCCGCGTTCTGAACGAGAACCGCTCGCGCTTCGAAGAACAGAATCAGCAGCGCCGCCAGCGCGAAGACTTCGACGGTGACGACGAAGAGTTCGAGATGGAAGGCGAAACCGGCCGCGAGGACGAGGGCGAAGCCCCCCGCCAGCAGCAGCCGCGCCGCGAACGCGAACCGCGCTTCGAGCGTGAAGCGCGCGAGCCCCGCGGTGACCGCGAACCGCGCGAACCGCGCGCAGAGCGTGAGCCGCGCGAAGCCCGCGAGCAGCGCAGCTATCGCGAGGACCGGCCGGAGCGCCAGGATCGCCGCGAGCGTAGCAACGGCACCGCCGCGAACGGCCACGCCAATGGCCAGGCGGTAGAGGCAGCGCAGGCCGAAGCGTCGACCCCGGTCGAAGCGCCCATCGCCGAGGAGGCGCCGCGCCGCCGCGGTCGTCCGCGTCGCGAGGCACCGGTCGAGGCCGAGACGAGCCATGGCATCGACGTCGCGATCCTCCCCCCCGCCATCGGTGCCGACCCGGCGCCGGCAGCGGACGACGAAGAGGCTCCGAAGAAGCCGCGCCGCCGCCGCGTCGCCAAGAGCGACGAGGCCGAAGCACCCGCCGCCTGAGGCTTCGGGAAACCGAACCGCAAAAGGCCCGCTTCCGAAGAGGAGGCGGGCCTTTTTCATGGTGCACGGACCATGATTGCAGATCGAAGCGAAAGCGCGCAGCGTGTGCGGATGAAGCGCGCCGCCTCAGCCTTGGCTTCAGTTGCGCTGTTGGCGCTGTCCGCATGCAATCCGCCTGTGTCGCGGCCGCTGGCGATCTTCCGGAATGTGGAAAAGCCGGGAGATTGGGAGGACGAGGTTTCCGCCAGCTACCCGCGGGTTCGCGACATTCCGCCCTTTGTCCGGAAGGGGGACCATGTCTATCTGCTGGCGCAAGTGACGCAGGCGCGTGCCTTGTCGACGGAGGTTGTGTTCCTGGAACCGATCACCGCGGCGCGGATCAAAAGCCTGCAGGCGCAGCATCCCGAACTCGGTCCCCTGCTTGTCCACGCAGCGCCGGTGGACAGTAGCAGGCACTGAAACCCCTGGCCCAACCCGCTGAACCTGCTACCATCGCCGCAACAATCCGGTTTCGGGGGAGGATCGGCATGCGGCGTGTGGTGTGGCTCTTGGCGGCGGCGTGGCCGTTCGCGGCGCAGGCGCAGCAGATCCCCGCGCCCGACCAGACCGCGCAGGGCGATCTCGCCATCACCATCTACCAGAACAACCAGGCGCTGGTGCAGGACGTGCGCACGCTCAGCCTCGCCGCCGGCCGGGTGCGGCAGGAATTCCCCGACGTTTCCGCGCAGATCCGCCCGGCGACGGTAACGCTCTCGGGCCCGGGCATCGGCATCGTCGAGCAGAATTTCGATTACGACCTGCTCACCCCCTACAAGCTGATGGAAAAGGCGGTGGGCTCGGTCGTCACCATCGTGCGCACCAACCCCGCCACCGGCGCCGAGACGCGCGAGCAGGCGCGGGTGCTTTCGGCCAATGGCGGCATCGTCCTCCAGATCGGTCCGCGCATCGAGGTGCTGCGCGACGACGGCCTGCCGGTGCGGGTGATCTTCGACAAGGTGCCGGAGAATCTGCGGGCTCGGCCCACCCTCTCGGTTACCCTCCAGGTGGCGAGCGCCGGCCGGGTGCCGGCAACGCTCTCCTATCTCACCCCCGGGCTGGGGTGGACCAGCGATTATGTGATGCTGTTCGACGAGGCGAAGAGCGCGATCGACATGCAGGGCTGGATCACGCTCACCAACAATACGGGCACCACCTACACCAATGCGGACGTGACCCTGGTCGCGGGTGCACCGAGCGGCGCCGCCGCCTTCGGCCGGCTCAACGACGTGGGCGTCGACACACCCGGCACCGAGACCGGCCCGCGGGAGCGGCTGGGCGACTATATTTTCTATCCGCTGAATCGGCGCACGACGATCGCCAATGCCCAGCAGAAGCAGGTCAGCTTTCTAGACGTGAAGGGTGCGCCGGCGCGCAAGACCTATGAATGGACCAATGGCTGGCTGGGCTCGGACAACGATCCGCGCAGCGCCGCGACGGTCCTCAAATTCTCGACGTCCAAGAATGGCGGGCTGGGCGACCAACTGCCGAGCGGCACGATCCGCGTCTATATGCGCGACCGCAAGGGCGAGCCGCAGTTCATCGGCGAAAGCCGGGTGGAGGCCGCGCCGATGGGCTCGGCGATGTCGCTGCGCACCGGCGAGGCGTTCGACGTGAAGGGCGCGGCGGTGGTGGTCGAGCGCAAGAAGCTTTCCGCCAAGCGCTGGCGGACGACGATGCGCTATGACTTCACCAACGCCCGCGCCGATGCGGTGACGGTGGATCTGGCGCAGACCGGCCTGTGGGGCGATGTCCGCGTGCTGGAGCAGAGCCTTGCCGGCGAGCGCGTCTCTGCCGATCGCATGGAGTGGAAGGTGCCGGTGCCCGCCAATGGCAAGGCATCGGTGACCGTGGTGTTCGACAGCCGCTACTGATCCGATGCTCGCGCGCATCGCCTTCGGTATCCTCGCCCTCGTTGCCGCCGCCCCGGCGACGGCGCAGGCGCTGGTCGTGTCCGAGAAACCGGATGCGGTGGCGGTGACGCTCTATCGCGGCACCGGGGCGGAAGTTCGAGAAGGCTGGCCGCGCGGCTATGCGCTGGTCACCGAGACGCGGACGATCACGCTGCCGGCGGGCCCGTCGGTGATCCGCTTCGTCGGCGTGTCCGAAGGGATGATGCCGGAAACCGCGATCGTCACCGGTCTGCCGCGCGGGGTGGGCGAGAAGAATCGCGATGCCCGCCTGCTCGGCCCGGCGACGCTGGTCGACGCCTATCTCAAGCGCAGCGTGCTCGTCCGCCGCACCGATCGCGCCACCGGCAAGGTCACCGAGAGCGAGGCGGTGATTCAGTCCGGCCCGAACGGCGGCGTGCTGCTCAGTACGGCGCAGGGCGTGGAGGCGCTCGGCTGTTCCGGTCTGCCGGAGGCGATCCGCTATCCGGGCGTCCCCGAAACGCTCGCCGCCAAGCCCACCCTGTCGGTGACGAGCGATGCGGTGACCGCGCAGACGGTGACGGTCCAGCTCTCCTATCTCGCCCAGGGATTCGACTGGTCGGCCAATTATGTCGCGCGGCTGGGCGAGGGGGATACGCTCGACCTGTTCGGCTGGATGACCGTGATCAACGGCGGCAGCCAGGGCTTTGCCGATGCGCGCACCAGCGCGGTCGCGGGCAAGCTCAACAAGGGCCGGGCGGCGTCGTTGCCGCGCGGGGAGCCGACGGAGTTGCGCCTGCAATGCTGGCCGCTGGGCAATACGTCGATGGCCGGCCCGCCGCCGCCCGCTCCGGCGGTCGCGACGGAATATAGCGAGGGCATGGAGATCGTCGTCACGGCGAGTCGTCGCTCGCGGGTTCAGGCTGCACCCCCGCCTCCACCACCGCCCGCGCCCGCACCGGCGATGATGGCCGAGCAGGAGGAACTGGGCGACCTCAAGCTCTACCGCGTGCCTGAGCCGGTGACCGTCGCCGCGCTGTCCACCAAGCAGGTAGCGCTGCTCCACCGCGAATCGGTGAAGGTCGCGCGCCTCTATCGCGGCAGCTTCACGCCCTTCCGCACCAACGAAGGCGACGCGCGCCCGCCGAGCCGCCCCACCCAGATCGTGCTGCGCACCGAGAACCGAACCAGCGAGGGGCTGGGCCTGCCGCTGCCCGCCGGCAAGCTGGCGCTGTTCGCGGATCGTGCCGGCGCGCCGGTGCTGCTCGGCGAATCGGATCTCGCCGATCGCGCGGTGGGGGACGAGGTGGAACTGCTTCCCGGCACCAGCAGCGATGTGCGCTACACCGTGATCGGCCGCCC
>JAIYAA010000241.1 GCA_027489295.1 Sphingomonadales bacterium
ATGCTCCAGCACTCGATCTATTCGGTGCCCGACCGCCGGCACGGCTACTGCATCGACGACAATGCGCGCGCGCTGATCCTGATGAGCAAGATCGATGACATCGACGAAACGGTGCGCGATCGCTGGACGGCGATCTATGGCGGCTTCGTCCAGCACGCCTGGAATGCCGACAAGCGCAAGTTCCGTAACTTCATGAACTTCGACCGAAGCTGGTGCGAGGACGAGGGTTCGGAAGATTCGAACGGCCGCGCGATCTGGGCGCTCGGCGTCACCGCGCGCGATGCCCGTGCGCAGAAGCATCGCGACTGGGCCGCGGTGTTGTTCGACGAAACTGCGTCGATCGCCTTCGACCTTGGCAGCCCGCGCGCGCATGCGTTCGCGATGCTCGGGGCCGCGGCAATGGCGGAGGCCCACCCCGGCCACGCGCTTTCCCGCGAAATCCTGACGCGCTTCGGCAACGAACTGGTCGCCCTGCTCGAACGGACCCGCCGCCCGGCGTGGAGCTGGTTCGAGATCGTCCTCGCCTATGACAATGCCCGGCTGCCCGAGGCGTTGCTTCGTGCGGGCCGCGTGCTCGGTCGCCGCGACTTCGTCGATACCGGGCTGGAGACGCTTGCCTGGATCGTCGAGCGCCAGACCTCGCCGGAAGGTCGCTTCCGCGCGGTGGGCACGGAGAGCTTCGGCCGCGAATATGCCGATCCGCTGCCGTTCGACCAGCAGCCGCTCGAGGCGCAGGCCACGATCGATGCGTGTCTGGCCGCGCATCAGGCCACCGGCAAGGCGCATTGGGCCGAGGAGGCGATGCGCGCGTACCGCTGGTACCTGGGTGCCAATGATCTGGACGTGCCGCTCGCCAGCGTGGCCGATGGCGGCTGTTTCGATGGGCTGATGCCTACCGGGCTCAATCGCAACCAGGGTGCCGAGTCGATTCTCGCACTCCAACTGGCGAATTGCGCAATCTCGGCTCTTTCAAAGGGCAATAAAAGCATGGCAGGACCGGAACTCGCCGTCGCCTGAAACGATACCGGGGGACGGCGCCGTAACGAGCGCGTTCCCCGGGGGTTGCCAAATGCCGGAACTGTTTCACCATCCCTTGCGGCTTCACGCCGATCCTTCGCGCGTCGTGGTGCGCCCGTTTCACGTTGCGTGGGCGTCGACCAATGGCGGCGCGCCCAGCCGTACGGAGCGGATCGTCAGCGAGGTGCTGGCGCTTTCGCCCGGACAGGCGCGGGCCGAGCTCGAGCTGGTCCTCAAGGATTTCGAGGCGCGCCACTGGCAGACACGCCGCGTGTTCATGACGCGCTATGACGAGATCGAAGCGATGCTCGGTCTCGACGGCGCGACGATCGGCGACGAGAAGCGCCAGCTGCTCGGCGCCTATTTCTGCCACGAATACAGCTATGCCGCCGCCGCGCTGATGAACCCCAGCGCAGTACCGCATTACGACCAGACCGGCATGCCGCCGGGCAGCATGCGTATCCTGATGTCCCTGCGTGCGGTGGGCGAGGGGCACATCTCGTCGGTTGCCTTCCGCGAAGGCATCATCACCGACGGCAGCGGGCTGACGCTCGCCCCCGAGCCCCCCTTCGCCACCGCCGCGGACGCGCGCGAACCGGACGAGCGCAGGATGGAAGGCCCGGTGCGGATCTACCGCCACCGCGATTCGACGCTGTCGGGCACGGTGATTTTTCCGATCACGCGCGCCCAATCCAACGGTCTGGAAGACCTGCGGATCTGCCACTTCATCCATGACGACGGCACGCCCGAATGGATCGGCACCTACACGGCCTATAACGGTTCGGGCATCCAGTCCGAACTGCTGCGCACCAGCGATTGGCGCGGGCTCGACCTCGTGCCGATGACCGGCAGCGCGGCGCGCAACAAGGGCATGGCGCTGTTCCCGCGCAAGGTGGGCGGCAAGTACATGATGCTGGGTCGCCAGGACGGCGAGAACATCTTCCTGCACGCCTCGGACGACATTACCCATTGGGAAGGCGGCGACCTGATCATCAAGCCCCGCTTCCCTTGGGAGCTGGTGCAGATGGGCAATTGCGGCCCGCCGATCGAGACCGACGATGGCTGGCTGGTGCTCACCCACGGCGTCGGCGCGATGCGCAAATATTCGATCGGCGCGGCGCTGCTCGACAAGAACGATCCGTCGAAGGTGCTGGCGCGCTCGCGCGAGCCGCTGCTGGCGGCGGCCGATCAGGACCGTGAAGGCTATGTGCCCAACGTCGTCTATACCTGCGGCGCGATCCGCCACGGCGACAGCCTGTTCATCCCGTACGGCGTGGCGGACAGCTCGGTGGCCTTCGCCTTCGCGCCGATCCAGGCGCTGATCGATCAGATGGAGTGAGGCGGAGGGCACGCAACACCCTCCCCCCGTCCTTTCGGCGAACGCCGGAATCCATTGGTGTCGCCGATGGGGCTTCTGCCTGAACGCAGCGGAGCGCAGTGGCGAATGGATCCCGGCTTCCGCCGGGATGACGACTTCAAATCAAATTGCGACCGGCTCTCCGCCGCGCAGTTCGTGGCTGCACAGCTGTGCCTCCGGCGTGTCCTCTGCCTCCAGCGCTGCCACCGTCACCCAGCCCTGCGCGCGCAGGGCAGCGCCGGTTTCCGCATCGGTACCGAACGGGAGGAACAGCCGGCGGCGGGCGTCGCCCCCCATGCCGGCATCGAGGATCGGATCCGCGTAGAGCGAGAAGCCGACCGCCGGCTCCTCGCGGCCGCCGTGATGCACCACCGTATAGGTGCCGCCGCGCCCGATCTCGCCGCGCGCGCCGCGTGTGAAGATCGAGAAGCCAAGCCAGGTCTGATATTCGAAGCCGTGCCGCTCGGTAGGATCGAGCGTCAGCGCGACGCCTGCGGGAATGCTCGCGGCGATCGCGGCGAGGCCGTCGATGCGGCTGGCCAGCGCGGTGCCGGCATCGGTCGCGCGCAGCTTCGCCATCGCGCTGTCGAACGGGCCGGCGGCCTCGATCAGCGGCAGGTACTTCGGATCGATCGCGGCGACGCCGCCGGCATCCTTGGCATCGAGCCGCTCGCGCAGCGCCGTGAGCTTTTCCGGCGGCAGCGCGCCGCTGGCCAGCGTGTCGACCAGGTCGGGCAGGGTGAAATCGATCGCGAGGCCTTCGACGCCTGCCGATTGCAGCGCCTCGATCGCGACGCGGACGATCTCCATCGCGGCGGCCACGCTGTCACGGCCGATCAGCTCGCAGCCGATCTGGCGCATCGCCCGGCGCGGATCGAGCGCGGGCGCCTTCAGCTTGAGCACCTGGCCGGCATAGCAAAGCCGCACGGGTCGGGGATGGTGGCCCATGCGGGTGGCGGCGATGCGGCCGACCTGCGCGGTCAGGTCCGGGCGGATGGCGAGGCTGCGCTGCGATACCGGATCGACGAAGCGCACGGCGTCGCGCACCGCACCGGTCTTGAGCCGCGTCGCCAGCTCGTCGGCAAATTCGGCGAGCGGCGGATCGACCTGCTCATAGCCATAGAGCCGGGCAAGCCCCAGCACGCGCGTTTCGAGCCGCGCCGCGGCATCGGCGGCAGGCGGCAGTCGATCGTGAAACCCTTCGGGGAGGAGACCAGTCATATGGCCGCCTCCCCTAATCGGTTCAGAAGCCGAGCGCCATGGCGGTCTTCACGCCGGGCAGCGCGCGGACCTTGGCGAGCAGCGCCTCGTCCACCGCCTCGTCGACCGAGAGCAGCAGCACTGCCTCGCCGCCCGCCGAGCGGCGACCGAGGTGGAAGGTGCCGATGTTGACGCCCGCCTCGCCCAGCGTGGTCCCGAGCCGGCCGATAAAGCCCGGTGCGTCCTCGTTGACGATATAGAGCATCGGGCCGACCAGATCGGCCTCGACCTTGATGCCGAACAGCTCGACAAGGCGCGGGGCGGCGTTGCTGAACAGCGTGCCCGCCACCGAACGCGCACCCGATTCGGTGCCGACGGTCACGCGCACCAGCGTGTGATAGTCGCCCTCGCGGTCATGGCGCACTTCGCGCACGTCGAGCCCGCGCTCCTTGGCGAGGAACGGCGCATTGACCATGTTCACCGTATCCGAATGGACGCGCATCAGCCCGGCGAGCACCGCGCTGGTGATCGGCTTCTGGTTGAGCTCGGCGGCCGCACCCTCGACCTCGATCGCGATGCTGGAAAGCTCGCCATGCGCCAGCTGGCCGACCAGGCCGCCCAGCTTCTCGGCCAGCGCCATATAGGGCTTGAGCCGCGGGGCTTCCTCGGCCGAGAGGCTCGGCACGTTGAGCGCGTTGGTCACGCCGCCGGTGACGAGATAGTCGGCCAGCTGCTCGGCGACCTGGATCGCCACGTTGACCTGCGCTTCGGTGGTCGAGGCGCCGAGGTGCGGGGTGGCGACGAAGTTGGGCGTGCCGAACAGCGGATGCTCCTTGGCGGGCTCCACTGCGAACACGTCGAGCGCGGCGCCGGCGATATGGCCGCTTTCCAGCCCTTCCTTGAGCGCCGCCTCGTCGATCAGGCCGCCGCGCGCGCAGTTGATGATACGCACGCCCTTCTTGGTCTTGGCGAGGTTCTCGCGGCTCAGGATGTTGCGGGTCTGGTCCGTCAGCGGCGTGTGCAGCGTGATGAAGTCGGCACGCAGCAGCAGATCGTCGAGGGACATCTTCTCGACGCCCATTTCCAGCGCGCGCTCGGGCGTGAGGAACGGATCGAACGCGATCACGCGCATCCGCAGGCCGATCGCACGATCGGCGACGATCGAGCCGATATTGCCCGCGCCGATCAGGCCTAGCGTCTTGCCGGTCAGCTCGACGCCCATGAAGCGGTTCTTCTCCCACTTGCCGGCCTGGGTCGAGGCATCGGCCTCGGGCAGCTGGCGGGCGAGCGCGAACATCAGCGCGATGGCGTGCTCGGCGGTGGTGATCGAATTGCCGAACGGGGTGTTCATCACCACCACGCCCTTGGCCGAGGCGGCGGGGATGTCGACATTGTCGACGCCGATGCCGGCGCGGCCGATGACCTTCAGGTTCGGCGCATGCTCGAGAATGTCCTTGGTGACCTTGGTCGAGCTGCGGATCGCCAGGCCGTCATAGTTGCCGATGATCGCCTTGAGCTCGTCCGGGGTCTTGCCGGTGATCTCGTCGACCTCGACGCCGCGCTCGCGGAAGATCTGCGCGGCCTTGGGGTCCATCTTGTCGGAAATCAGTACCTTGGGCATGGGTATGCTCCTGTGCACGTCGGTGCTCCTGCGAAAGCAGGAGCCCAGAGTTTCTGAGGGAATCGCGTTTGGGCCTGGGCTCCTGATTTCGCAGGAGCACGGCCGGATCAGCCCGCCTTGGTGGTGGCGTAGGCCCAGTCGAGCCAGGGGCCGAGCGCCTCGATATCGGCGGTGTCGACGGTCGCGCCGCACCAGATGCGGAGGCCTGCCGGCGCATCGCGATAGCCGGCCACGTCATAGGCCGCGCCTTCCTTTTCGAGCAGGCCGGCGAACTTCTTGATGAAGTCGGCATCGGCGCCCTCGACCGTCAGGCACACGCTGGTGCGCGAGCGGATCGCCGGATCCTCGGCGAGATGGCCGAGCCAGTCGCGTTCGGCGACGATCTTGTCGAGCGCGGCGGCATTGGCGTCCGAACGGGCGATCAGCCCCTCGGCGCCGCCCAGGCCCTTGCCCCATTCGAGCGCGAAGATCGCGTCTTCCACCGCCAGCATCGACGGCGTGTTGATCGTCTCGCCCTTGAACACGCCCTCGGCGAGCTTGCCCTTGGAAACGAGGCGGAACACCTTCGGCAGCGGCCAGGCGGGGGTGTAGGTCTCGAGCCGCTCGACCGCGCGGGGGCCGAGGATCAGCACGCCGTGCGCGCCCTCGCCGCCCAGCACCTTCTGCCAAGAGAAGGTGGCGACGTCGATCTTGTCCCAGGGCAGGTCGTAGGCGAACACCGCCGAGGTCGCGTCGGCGAAGCTCAGACCCTCGCGGTCGTCGGCGATCCAGTCGCCGTTCGGCACGCGCGCGCCGGAGGTGGTGCCGTTCCAGGTGAACAGCACGTCGTTCGACCAGTCGACCGCGTTCAGATCGGGGATCTGGCCATAGTCGGCGCGCAGCACGGTGGGATCGAGCTTGAGCTGCTTGACCGCATCGGTGACCCAACCCTCACCGAAGCTTTCCCAAGCGAGCGTGGTGACGGGGCGGGCGCCCAGCATCGTCCACATCGCCATTTCGAACGCGCCGGTATCCGAACCCGGCACGATGCCGATACGGTGCGTGTCCGGCAAGCGGAGCAGCTCGCGCATCAGGTCGATGCAATATTGGAGGCGGTTCTTGCCCAGCTTCGAGCGGTGCGAGCGGCCGAGCGACTCGGTGGCGAGTTTCTCGGGCGACCAGCCCGGGGGCTTGGCGCAGGGGCCGGAAGAAAAATAGGGACGCGCCGGTTTGGTGGCGGGCTTCGCGGACGCAAGGGTGGCGTCGGCGGCAGTCAAATCAGTCATGTAGTCTCTCCTTGCAGAGAGCACGCGCGGCGTTGGGACCGCGTGGCCCGTCGACGGCCCTAGCGGCGAGCATACAAAAGTCAATTCGGGATATCGTTGCGATGGAACAATGTTGCTGGTCCGTGCCTTTCCCGCGCAGCTTTGCAGAATACCAGGGAGACTGAAGATGCGGACCATTTTGGCGGCTGGGCTGGCCGCAATCCTGTTGGCGACCCCGTCGGTCGCGCAGCAGCAGAAGGAGAGCGTGGGCGACGGCGCCCAGGCACCGCTGCGCGATCTGCGGATCAACGAGAAGAAGATTCCCGACGTGCTGCTGCTCGCCGCGTCGGCACCTTACTCGTCGCAGGGGACGAAGAGCTGTGCGCAGATCCGCGCCGGCATCGCCAATCTCAACGCCGTGCTCGGCACCGATGCCGATGCGCCTGGCGCCAAGGGCGGCAATGGCGGCGCCATTGCGGCGGCGGGCAGCCGGGCGATCGTCGGCGCACTGATTCCCGGCTTCGGGCTGGTGCGGATGGTCACCGGTGCCGACAAGCAGGAGAAGCGCGTGACCGCCGCACTCTATGGCGGGACGATCCGCCGCGCCTATCTGAAGGGTCTCGGCGTTTCCAAGGGCTGCCGCCCGCCGGCCGCACCTGCCGCTGCGGCGCGTGCCGCCGTGCCGACGCTGCCGGTCGACGGCAAGGACGACAAGAAGAAGGACTGAGGCCGCCGCGCCGACCGAACTCCCCCTCCCGCAAGCGGGCGGGAGGGGCGGAAGCGCCGAAAGCGGCAGGCACAAAAAAGGGCCGGCGGATCGCTCCGCCGGCCCCTCTTTTTGCGTCGGACGAAGGACTTAGAAGTCCATGCCGCCCATGCCGCCCGGCATCGCCGGGGCTGCGGGCTTGTCGTCCGGCAGCTCGGCAATGGTGGCTTCGGTGGTGATCAGCAGGCCGGCGACCGAAGCCGCGTTCTGCAGTGCGGTGCGCACCACCTTGGTCGGGTCGATCACGCCGGCAGCCACGAGGTTCTCGTAGGTGTCGGTCGCGGCGTTGAAGCCGAACGAGGTGTCGTTCTGGTCGAGCAGCTTGCCCGAGACGACGGCGCCGTCCTGGCCAGCGTTCTGCGCGATCTGACGCACGAGGGCGGTCAGCGACTTGCGGACGATGTCCACGCCGCGGGTCTGGTCCTCGTTCGCGCCGGTCAGGCCTTCGAGCGCCTTGGTGGCATACAGCAGGGCCGTGCCGCCGCCGGGGACGATGCCTTCTTCAACGGCTGCGCGGGTTGCGTGCAGCGCGTCGTCGACGCGGTCCTTGCGCTCCTTCACCTCGACTTCGGTCGCACCGCCGACCTTGATCACGGCCACGCCGCCGGCGAGCTTGGCGAGACGCTCCTGGAGCTTCTCGCGGTCGTAGTCGCTGGTGGTGACTTCGATCTGCTGGCGGATCTGCTCGGTGCGGGCCTTGATCGACTCGGCTTCACCGGCGCCATCGACGATGGTGGTGTTGTCCTTGTCGATCGTGACGCGCTTGGCGGTGCCGAGCATGCCGAGCGTGACGGTCTCGAGCTTGATGCCGAGGTCTTCGCTGATCACTTCACCCTTGGTGAGGACGGCGATGTCTTCCAGCATCGCCTTGCGACGATCGCCGAAGCCCGGTGCCTTGACCGCTGCGACCTTCAGGCCGCCGCGCAGCTTGTTGACGACCAGGGTCGCCAGCGCTTCGCCTTCGATGTCCTCGGCGATGATCAGCAGCGGACGACCCGACTGCACGACCGCCTCGAGGATCGGCAGCATCGACTGCAGGTTCGACAGCTTCTTCTCGTGGATCAGGATGTACGGATCGCTGAGCTCGACCGCCATCTTCTCCGGGTTGGTGATGAAGTAGGGCGAGAGATAGCCGCGGTCGAACTGCATGCCTTCGACAACGTCGAGCTCGAATTCGAGACCCTTCGCCTCTTCGACGGTGATCACGCCTTCCTTGCCGACCTTCTCCATCGCTTCCGCGATCTTCTGGCCGACTTCAACGTCGCCGTTCGCCGAGATGATGCCGACCTGGGCAACTTCCTGCGAACCCGAGACGGGCTTCGAGCGCGCCTTGACGTCCTCGACGACCTTGGTGACGGCGAGGTCGATACCGCGCTTCAGGTCCATCGGGTTCATGCCGGCGGCCACCGACTTCATGCCCTCGCGGACGATCGCCTGCGCCAGAACGGTCGCGGTGGTCGTGCCGTCGCCGGCGATGTCGTTGGTCTTCGAGGCCACTTCGCGCACCATCTGTGCGCCCATGTTCTCGAACTTGTCCTTGAGCTCGATTTCCTTCGCGACCGACACACCGTCCTTGGTGATGCGGGGCGCGCCGAAGCTCTTCTCGATCACGACGTTGCGGCCCTTCGGGCCCAGCGTGACCTTCACCGCGTCGGCGAGAATGTCGACGCCGCGCAGGATGCGCTCACGTGCGTCGCGCGAAAACTTTACGTCCTTGGCTGCCATGGGACTGCCCTTTCAAATTGCGTAAGTTTAGGAAGTTTAGGTTTGTGACGTGCTCAGCCGACGATGCCGAGGATGTCGCTTTCCTTCATGATCAGCAGGTCTTCGCCGTTCACCTTCACTTCGGTGCCGGACCACTTGCCGAACAGGATGCGATCGCCAGCCTTGACGTCGAGCGGGGTCACCTTGCCATCTTCGGCCTTGGTGCCGGTGCCGACGGCCACGACTTCGCCCTCCTGGGGCTTTTCCTTGGCGGTGTCGGGGATGATGATGCCGCCGGCGGTCTTTTCCTCGGCCTCGACGCGGCGGACAAGCACGCGATCGTGCAACGGACGGAAGCTCATTGCGCCTGATCCTTATTTCAGGTTGATTTCGGTGTTTAGCACTCGGTCCCCCGGAGTGCTAACAGTCGACATATGTGAACCGGGCCGGGCCTCGTCAACGGGTGCGCCCGGAACTTTTTTCAGCGTGTTGGGCCGATAAGACGGGTCGTTGCCTCGCTCCCGCGCATCCGGTAGCACGGAATGCAAATACGCTTTGAGGAGCCGCCGGTGAAGCTGGTTCGTACCGCCTGGAAGATACTCGTCGGAATCAAGGACCTGCTTGTCCTCGTTCTGCTCCTTCTGTTCTTTTCCGTGCTGTTCGCGGCGCTGTCCCATCGGCCGACTCCTGCGACGATTCGCGACGGCGCGCTGATCGTGGCGTTCAACGGCGCCCTGGTCGAGCAACCGAGCGAGGCCGATCCGTTCGCCAGCGTCAGCGGTACGCGTGCCGCCGGGCAGGTCAGCGCACCCGACGTCATCCGCGCGCTCGATGCCGCGAAGGGGGATGCCCGCGTCAAGGCGGTGGTGCTCGATCTCGACAGCTTCCTGGGCGGCTATCCTGCCACGGTCAGCGAAGTCGCCGCCGCTGTCGCGCGGGTGCGCGCCGCCGGCAAGCCGGTGCTCGCCTATGCCACCGCCTATACCGACAGCGGCTACCAGATCGCGGCGAACGCCAGCGAGATCTGGGTGCACCCGATGGGCGGATCGCTGTTCATGGGGCCCGGCGGTCGCCAGCTCTATTACAAGGGCCTGACCGAGAAGCTCGGCGTCAACGTCCATGTCTACAAGGTCGGCAAGTTCAAGTCGGCGGTGGAGCCCTATATCCGCGCCGACATGTCGCCCGAGGCGCGCGAGGCGAACACCGCGCTGTACAGCGGCCTGCTCGATCAGTGGCGCGAGGGCATCCAGAAGGCGCGGCCCAAGGCGCGCATCGCCGAGTTCCTGATGAAGCCGGACGTAGCGATCACCGCCGCCAAGGGCGATATCGCCGCCGCCAACCGCGCCTATGGCCTGGTCGACCAGCTCGGCGACCGCATCGCCTTCGGTGCCCATGTCGCCCAGATGGTCGGCGCGCCGAGCGGCGCCCGCGCCGGCAACTTCAACGGCATCAAGCTGGCCGACTGGCTGCAGGCCAATCCGCGCCCGACCAGCGGCGATCCGATTGGCGTGATCACCATTTCGGGCGAGATCGTCGACGGCAAGGGCAGCGCCGGTAGCGCGGGCGGCGACACGATCGCCAAGCTGGTGCTCGACGGGCTGAAGGACGGCAAGCTCAAGGCGCTGGTCGTCCGCGTCGACTCGCCGGGCGGCTCGGCCATGGCCTCGGAGCAGATGCGCCAGGCGATCCTGCAGGCCAAGGCGCAGAAGCTGCCGGTCGTCGTCTCGATGGGCGGCCTCGCGGCAAGCGGCGGCTATTGGGTATCGACCGCAGGCGACGTGATCTTCGCCGAGCCGAACACCATCACCGGCTCGATCGGCATCTTCGGGATCATCCCGACCTTCGAGAACAGCCTCGCCAAGATCGGCGTGACCACCGACGGGGTGCAGAGCACGCCGCTCACCGGCCAGCCCAGCATCTATGGCGGCACCAACGCCACGGTCGACACGATCCTGCAATCGGCGATCGAGGCGGGCTATGGCCGCTTCGTCGGGCTGGTCGCGGCGTCGCGCAAGCTCACCCCGCAGCGGGTGGACGAGATCGGCCAGGGCCGAGTGTGGATCGGCGGCATCGCGCGCCAGATCGGTCTGGTCGACCGCTTTGGCGGGCTCAACGACGCGGTCGCGGAAGCCGCGAAGCGTGCCGGCTTGGATCCCGCCAAGGTGCGTCCGGTGTTTCTCGCCAAGAAGCCCAACGCCTTCGCCGCCGCGCTGGCGGCCGGCCTCGGTTCGCTGGGCGATGACGACGAGGACACGGGCAACTGGGCGGATGCGCCGGCGGGCGCGGATACCTATGCCCGCATCGCCGACGAGCGGCGGGTGCTGCTGGCGCAGGCGCTGGGCGATGCCAAGCGGCTGACGGCGAGCGGATCGGTGCAGGCGCGCTGCCTCGAGTGCATGGCGCTGGGCGTGCCGAGCGCAAGCCCGAGCGACCTCGCGCTGCTGCAGTTCGCACTGGGGGCGGCCAAGTGATCGGGATCCGCGCCGCCACCCCGCAGGACGCCGCCGCGATCGCTGCCATCTATGCGCCGAACGTGCTGACCGGCACCGCCTCGTTCGAGATCGAACCGCCCGACGCTGCGGCGATGGCCGCCCGCATGGGCGCCAGCGAGGGCTATTACCCCTGGCTGGTCGCCACCAATGGCGACGGTGCCGATGGCGGCGTGATCGGCTATGCCTATGCCAGCAAGTTCCGCGATCGCCCGGCCTATCGCTATGTCGTCGAAAGCTCGATCTACATGGCCGATACCGCGCAGCGGCGCGGCGCCGGGCGTCTGCTCTACGAGGCGCTGGTCGATACCCTGCGCGCGCAGGGCTTCGTCCATGCGTTCGGGATGATCACCCTGCCCAACGACAATTCGATCGCGCTGCACGAGGCGGTAGGGTTCCGCCGCACCGGCGTGTTCCGCGAGGCGGGGTACAAGCACGGCCAGTGGATCGACGTCGGCATCTGGCAGTGCGAACTGAACGAGCCGGCGCGTCCGCCGATCGATCCGCGTCCGTTCCACGACGTCGGCGTGGTCCGCGCCTGAGCGACGGCACGACGACCATGCCTGGGTCCTCCTATGCCGTCGATTTCGGCATCGACGTCGATCGCCCGATGCGGCTGATCACGGTGACGATCACCGGCATCCCCTCGCCCGAGGATGTCGGCTGGATCGCCGAGGAGGTGCGCGCGGCGATCCTGTCGCTGGGTGCCGATGCCGGCCGCCATCGCACGCTCTACGATGTGCGCGGCGTGCAGGTGCTGCCGCAGGATACCACCGACATGGCGTTGCGCAGCCTGCGGGGTGGTGCGCCTACGGTCTGGGCGCAGCGGCTGGCCTTCGTGGCGACGACGGTGCTGACGCGGCGCCAGTTGCGGCGCATCGCGGAGGCGCGGCCGGGTTCGTCGGTGTTCGAAGATATCGCGGCGGCGCGCGCCTGGCTGCTGGAAGAGTAAGGGGCGGGGGGCGGCAGCGCGCCGCCCCGCAGCCGGCTCAGGCCAGCGCGATGTCCGGCGCGTCCTCGGCCTTCATGCCGATCACGTTGTAGCCCGCATCGACATGGTGCGTCTCGCCGGTGACCCCCGAGGCGAGATCCGACAGCAGATAGAGGCCGGCGCCGCCGACATCCTCGATCGTCACGTTGCGGCGGAGCGGCGAGTTCAGCTGGTTCCACTTGAGGATATAGTTGAAGTCGCCGATGCCGCGCGCCGCCAGCGTCTGGATCGGGCCGGCCGAGATGGCGTTGACGCGGATATTCTCCGGGCCGAGGTCCATCGCCAGATACTTGACCGAGGTCTCCAGCGCCGACTTGGCGACGCCCATCACGTTGTAGTGCGGCACAACCTTCTCGGCGCCGTAATAGCTGAGCGTCAGCAGGCTGCCGCCGTTCGGCATCATCTTCTGCGCGCGCTGTGCCACCGCGGTGAAGCTGTACACCGAGATGTTCATCGTCATCAGGAAGTTTTCGAGCGTGGTGTCGTAATAATGGCCACGCAGCTGGCTCTTGTCCGAAAAGCCGATCGCGTGGACGACGAAGTCGATCGTCGGCCAGCGCGCCGCCAGCGTCTCGAACGTGGTGTCGAGCGCCGCCATGTCGGAGACGTCGCAATCGATGAGGAAGTCGGAGCCGACCTGCTCGGCCAGTGGCTTCACCCGCTTGAGCAGGGCGTCGCCCTGGTAGGAAAATGCCATCTCCGCGCCCTGGGCGTGCAACGCCTTGGCGATGCCCCAGGCCAGCGACTTGTCGTTGGCGAGGCCCATGATGAGCCCACGTTTTCCTTGCATCAGTCCGGTCACGTCTTCTGAATCTCCTGTCCTTGATCCCCCTCTAGACCGGGATCGGGCACTTCCGCCAGAGCGGCGTTGAGCTCCGCGCCAACGACCAGGCCAAGACCCACCAGGAAGAAGAAGATCAGCGAAACCATCACGCCTGCCAGGCTGCCATAGGTGGCACCGTATCCGCCCATGGCGGAGAGCACCCAGGGCAGCACGCCGGTGACGGTGAGCCACCAGAGCGTGGTGCACATGGCGCCCGGCCATTTGGGATAGCGGCGCGAGCGATAGCGCGAGGGGGTGAGCGCGAAGAACAGCACATAGAGCGCGCCGAACAGCGCGAAGGCCGGTACCGCCTTGCCGGCCGCGGCGAAGCGCTGCGCCTCGATCGCCCAGGGCAGGATGCGGTAGAGGAACTGTTCGACGCCGGTCAGGATCACCTGAAAGGCGAAGGCCAGCATCACCATCAGCACGGCCGCGACGATCATGCCGATTGCGCCAAGGCGGTAGCGCCAGAACGGCTTGTCCGAGGAGACACCATAGGCCTGGCGGACGATACCGCGAATCGTCTCGATGAAGCCCGCGGTGGTCCACAGGCCGACCAGCGCGCCGAACCATAACAGGCCGCCCGTGCTACGCGTGTGCAGCACCTCGATCACCGGATCGCGCAACAGCTTGGCGACATCGGGGGGCACGGTCTGCAGGAACGCCTCCAGCGCGTGCACGCCGGTGCCGGTGCGGCCCACCAGGCTGGCCAGCGCGGTGGCGACGATGAAGAAGGGGAACAAGGTTACCAGCGACAGATAGGCGAGGTTGCCGGCGTAGGTGAACCCTTCGTTGAACGTGCCGATCGCGACGCGCTTGGCGATCTCGAACATGCGGTCGGTCACGCCGAGTTCTGCCAGCCGCCGCGGCACCTTTCCACCAACACCCAGCCGCCGTGCTTCGGGCGACTGGGGCGAGATCGAGGCGCGCGTCGGTTCGTCCACCAGGCTCAGACGCCCATGCGGCCGCGCGGGTTCCCCTTGTTCTGCCAGCCCTGTGCAAATTCGATGAGCGCATCATCGTCGACCGGCAGATCGACCATCAGCGTGACGAACAGATCGCCGCGCCCGCCGGCCTTCTTGTGGAAGCCCCGGCCCTTGAGCCGCAGGACTTTGCCCGAACTGGAGCCCTTGGGAACGGTGAGCATCACCGGCCCGTCGGGCGTCGGCACGCGGACCTGCGCGCCGAGCACCGCCTCGGCCAGCGTCACCGGCAGGTCGAGCCGGATGTCGTCGCCGTCGCGGACATAGAATCGGTGGGGCTGGATCTCGATGGTGACGATCGCGTCGCCGGCGCCGCCCGGGCCCTCCTCGCCCTTGCCGGCGAGGCGCATCTGGGTGCCTTCCTCGACACCGGGCGGCAGCTTCAGGTCGATCGTCTTGCCGTCACGCAGGGTAATGCGCTGGGGGGCCAGCTTTGCGGCGTCCTCGAACGACACCGCCAGGCGATAGGCCGCATTGCCGCCCTTGGGCTGGGCACGACGGCCGAAGCCGCCAAAGCCGCCGAACCCGCCACTGAAGCCGCCTGCGCGCTTGTTGCCGCCGAACAGCCCTTCGAACAGGTCGCCGATATCGGCATCGTTGCCGCCGAAGTCGAAATGGCCCCCGCCGGGCTGGAAACCGCCACCGCCGCCACCCGCGCCGAAGCCGAACGGTGCGATCGGATTGCCGTCGCCATCGATCTCGCCGCGGTCGAACCGGGCGCGCTTGTCCTTGTCGGTCAGCAGGTCATAGGCCTGGGTCACCTGGCTGAACTTCTCGGACGCCTTGGGATTGTCCTTGTTGCGGTCAGGGTGCAGCTCCTTGGCGAGCTTGCGATAGGCCTTCTTGATCTCGTCCTCGCTCGCGCTGCGCGCCACCCCGAGCGTTACGTATGGATCTGCCACCAAATTCCCCAATGCGTCGACTGTCGATCAGCCGCCCTTACAGGAGGCTGGTTAATGCCGAAACATCGGCGTGCATGCGCGTTCGTGCAAGGGGCCGGGTCTTGCGCGCGCCATACGAAAAATCGCCCGGCCGAAAGGGGGAAAGGCCGGGCGATCTTCTGCGTATGGACGACTAGATCGGCTTAATGCGGACGCTTGTGCTTCGGCTTGGTGCCGGTGTCATCCGCGGTTGTCGTGGGGCTGGCGTCCGTCGGCGACGTGGTCGTGGTCGTCGACGAGTCCGGGGTGGTCATCGTGCCCGAACCGGTGGTGCCGCCCGGCGACGTGGTGGTCGAGGGGTTCATCGTCGGATCGGTGGGCGACGTGGTCTGGCCGGGGCTCATCGAACCGGGCGTGGTGCTCTGGTCCGTGGTCGAGCCGCCCGGTGTGGTCTGGCCCGGTGTGGTCTGCTGCTGTGCGAACGCCGCGGGCGCCGCGATCAGCGTGGCGGCGGCGAGAATGGTCTTGATATACATTACACGGCATCCTTCTGTTGATCATGCCAACAAGAAGAATAACCACCCTCCGCCGAAGAAGTCTCAGCGATTGATTTCGATTAGCCGATAAAAACGAACGGCTTAGGGTCGAGTCGAGTGCAAGATCAGCCGACCTGCGCCCGATGCAGCAATTTCTGGTCGGCGAGCACCAGTGCCACCATTGCTTCCACCACCGGCACACCGCGAATGCCGACGCACGGATCGTGGCGGCCCTTGGTACGGATCTCGCTGGCATCGCCGTCGCGGGTCACCGTCTCGACCGGGATCAGGATCGAGCTGGTCGGCTTGAACGCGACGCGCATCCGCACGGGCTGGCCGGTGGCGATGCCGCCCGCGATTCCACCGGCATGGTTGGCCAGGAAATCCACCCCGCCATCGCCGCGCGGCCGCATCGCATCGGCATTCTCCTCGCCGCGCAAGGCTGCCGCCGCGAAGCCGTCGCCGATCTCGAAGCCCTTCACCGCGTTGATCGACATGCACGCCGCCGCCAGTTCGCTGTCGAGCTTGGCGTAGAGCGGCGCGCCCCAGCCGGCGGGCACCCCGGTCGCTTCGCAGGCGACCACGGCGCCGAGCGAGGAGCCGTCCTTGCGCGCGGCGTCGACCAGCGCCTCCCACCGCTGCGCGGCCTCGGCATCGGGGCAGAAGAACGGGTTGTTGCCGATCTCGGCCGCGTCGAAATTGGCATAGTCGATCGTGTCGCCGCCGATCGCCTCGACCCAGGCCGTGATCGTCACTTCCGGGATCACCAGCCGTGCCACGCCCCCCGCCGCGACCCGCGCCGCCGTCTCGCGCGCCGAGGAGCGGCCGCCGCCGCGATAGTCGCGGAAGCCGTATTTCTGGTCATAGGCATAATCGGCATGGCCGGGGCGATAGGCCTTGGCGACCTCAGAATAATCCTTGGAGCGCTGGTCGACATTGTCGATGTGCAGCGCGATCGGCGTGCCGGTGGTGCGGCCTTCGAACACGCCGGAGAGGATGCGAACCTGGTCCGGCTCCTGCCGCTGGGTGGTGAAGCGCGACTGGCCCGGGCGGCGGCGATCGAGGAAGGGCTGGATGTCCGCTTCGCTCAAGTTCAGCCCCGGGGGGCAGCCGTCGACCACCGCGCCGAGCGCGGGGCCATGGCTCTCGCCCCAGGTGGTGAAGCGGAATACGCGACCGAAGCTGTTGAACGACACCGGCGCACGCCCTCCGTCTGGATCAAAACCGCCGGCCGTTTCGCAGGTGTCGCGCGCGGCCGCAACCCGTTCAGATGATCTCGAACAGACCCGCCGCGCCCATGCCGCCGGCGGTACACATCGAGACGACCACGTAGCGCACACCGCGTCGCCGCCCCTCGATCAGCGCATGGCCGACCAGACGGCTGCCGGTCATGCCGAAGGGGTGACCGATCGCGATCGCGCCGCCGCTGACGTTGAGCTTTTCGGGGTCGATGCCGAGCGTGTCGCGGCAGTAGAGGCACTGGCTGGCGAAGGCCTCGTTGATCTCCCACAGCCCGATATCGTCCACCGTCAGCCCGGCACGAGCGAGCAGCTTGGGCACGGCGAATACGGGGCCGATGCCCATCTCCTCGGGGTCGCACCCCGCCACCTGGAAGCCGCGATAGATGCCGAGGATCGGGCGGCCCTCCGCCTCGGCGGTCTTGCGGTCCATCAGGATCTGCGCGGCGGCGCCATCGGAAAGCTGGCTGGCGTTCCCCGCAGTGACGTGGCGGCCTCGTGCGACGAAGGCGCCGTCCTTCCAGACGGGCTTGAGGGCCGCCAGCACCTCGGCAGTGGTGCCGGGGCGGATGCCTTCGTCCTGGGTGACGGTCACCGTCTCGCTGCCCGTGCGGGTG
>JAIYAA010000092.1 GCA_027489295.1 Sphingomonadales bacterium
ATCCGTTCCGTGCCGTTGACCGACCCCCAGTGCAAGAAAGCCGCGCCAGCCGAGCGCGATTACAAGCTCTCCGACGCCGGCGGGCTCTACCTGTTCGTGACCACCAAAGGGCACAAGTCCTGGCGGCTCAAGTACCGCTTCGCGGATAAGGAAAAGCGGCTGATCCTTGGCGCCTACCCCGACATGCCGCTGCGCGACGCGCGCGACGCCCGGGAGGAGGCAAAGCGCCTGCTCCGCGAACACCGCGACCCGGCGACCGAGCGGCGCAAGCAGAAGATCCTGGCGCACGCCGCGGCCGGTGCGACCTTCAAGGTTGTGGCCGAGCGCTGGTACACCGCGCAACTGGGCCGCTGGTCGAAGGTGAACGCGACCAAGATTGACCAGGCGCTCAAGCGCGACGTGTTCCCGGAGATGGGCGCGCTGCCGCTGAGCGACATCGACGGGCCGACGGTGCTGGCGCTGCTGCGCAAGATCGAGCGCCGCGGCGCGATCGATAGCGCGAAGCGCATCCGGCAGCATATCTCGGCCGTGTTCGGCTACGGGATCGCCGAGGGCTTCTGCGATCGCGACCCCGCCGGCCGCCACCTGGTCAAGGCGATGCTGCCGACGCCGGTGGGCGGCAGCCAGCCCGGCTTGAGCAGCGTCGAGGAAATCCGGCAGCTGCACGCGACGATCGACGCGTCGACCGGCGGCCCGCTGACGAAGCTGGCCTCGCGCCTGCTCGGGCTGACCTTCGTGCGGCCCGGCCTGGTGCCGACCGCGCGCTGGACAGAGTTCGAGGGCATCGACTGGGCGGATTCGAGCGGAGCGGGGGACAGCCCCGAGCCGATCTGGCGGATCAGCGCAGATCGCATGAAGCTCGAGCTGGAGAACAAGGCCGACGAGGCGTTCGAGCATATCGTGCCGCTGCCCGCGCAGGCCGTAGACGTGCTGCGCGCGGTGCACGCGCTCAGCGGCCGGTTCCCGTACCTCTTCCATAGCGTGCGCTCGACGCACCAGCCGATGTCGAACAACACGATCGGCTATCGTTACAACCAGTGCGGCTATCGCAGCCGGCACGTCCCGCACGGCTGGCGCACCGCGTTCTCGACGATCATGAACGAGCGCGCGACGCAGCTCGGCCTGGAGGGCGACCGACCGATCAACGACGCTATGCTTTCCCACAAGCCCAAAGGCGTTTCGGCGGCTGAGATGGCGTACAACCGGGCGCGTCATATGCCGCGGCGCTGGTGGGAACTCCCAGCCGGCTGTACGCGGCCATCTTCTCGGGCGCGATCGGCTATCACGGGGACGAAGAAACCAACGTCACGCTGAGCGGCGGCCGGATCATTATCGGGCCGGATCCTCCATACTGGGTGTGGAGAGGGTAAGCGCTGTCGGTCCAGGCGCGTAGCGACAACCCTCATATTCTCGACTTCGCCTGGCTGCAGCACTCGGGCGACAATTACGGCGTCACGAAAGCCAGTCCCCAGCCGGTCGTCAGCTACGCCGGTTCAATCATGATCATCGACGTTACCGGCCTCTGATCTCCACAATCTAGGAGCTGAGAATGTTCATTCTCGATCGCGAGATGCCGAATGGTGCGCTCGCAAAGTACCACCGGGCCGACAGCTTCACGGCTGGTCTTCGCGGATCTGCTGATGCTGCCGATGGTGGTGCTGATCGCCTACTGGCTTGCCACGCGCGCCGGCGTCGAGGCGGAGGCTGCGGCGCTGTTCTCGGCGCTCTGCACCGTCGGCGCCGACCGCCTGGTCAAAACTGTTGACCGATCGCTTCCTGCAGCGCGTCGACAGTGAGGCCGCGGCAATCGCGAACAATATCGTCGGCACAGCCCGCAACACGACGCAGTCCGAGCTGGCCGCGGCCGCGATCCAGCAAGCTGCGCGCGAGGGCCACCTGCACCCGGAATACAAGGCCCTGCAGCCGCACCCGCAGGCCCCGAAGACGGGCGCCTAAGCCCCTCCTAACCGAGGAAAATCGAGATGGATCTGACGACGCTGCGGCGGCGGCTGGTGGCGCTTGGCCAGCAGCCGGGCGCCGAGGGCGCGCCGTTTGCGCTGCCGACCGGATGGCTATTGCGACCGCGCTGAAGGATGGTCCGGACTATCAGCTGGCCGAGCATGATATCGAGGACGCCGCGCACCGGCTGAACGCCGACCCGGAGGCGATCTGGGCCGTGTGGGATGTCGAGGCCAGTGGAGCGGCCTTCGTCGATGGCCGGCCGACCATCCTGTTCGAGCCGCACCGCTTCAGCCGCGCCACCGGCCACCGCTTCGACAGCAGCCACCCGGCAATCTCCTCGCGGAAATGGAACCGGGCGCTGTACCCAGCCCGCCAGGCCGACCGGTGGAAGCAGCTGCTCGACGCGGTCGCGCTTGATGTCGACGCCGGCTTCGCAAGTGCGTCCTATGGCGGCTTCCAGATCCTCGGCGAGAACTTCGTCGTCTGCGACGCGCCGTCGCCCTGGGCATTCGCTTGGAAGCAGGCCCAGACCGAGGCGGATCAGCTCGACGCCTTCCTGCACTTCGTGGAGGCCGCCGGCCTCGCTGCCGCGCTGCGCCGGCGAGACTGGGCCACCTTCGCCCGCGGCTACAACGGCACGGCATACCGCGAGAACCGATACGACGAGCGGCTCGCCGCCGCCTTCAAAGCGCAGCGCCGCGCGCGCCGCCTCGTCAGGAGCAAGCCATGAACCCGTTCAAATATGCGGTGCTGGCCCTCGCCCTCGCCCTCGCCTTGGCGATCGCGCTCGCCGTGATCGGCGACCTCTCGCACAAGCTCGACGCCTTCCGGTCGACTACGTCCACCGCGGCGCATGTCGTCGACAAGCAGAAGCGCCCGGTCACCCTCTCCACCAAGGGGGCGCTCGAGCAAATCCGCATCCTTGGCGCAGCGGTCGATCAGGCGCCGCAGGCGAGTGCCGACGCAGCCAAGGCCGACGCTGCCCACGTCATCACCGTCGAGCGCGCCGACGCGCGCACCAGCCAAGAGGTATCCACCGATGTTCTTCAGAAACTCGATCGCGTGCAGGCTGAGTTTGCCGCTTCTCGCGCTCTCGCTGCTGACCGCCTGCGGCAGCTCGCCCAGGCCCGAGCCGATCAGGGTGGTGGCGGAGCGCCGGCAATCGCCGAAGATCCCGACGCCACCTGCCGAGCTGCTTTCGCCGCCGACTGTGACGGCGTTCTGCCCTCCTCGCGGCAGGGGAGCGCCAAACCGCCCAGCTCCTCGGCTGGCAAACCTGGTGGGCCGCGATAGCCGCCAATCATGCCGCCGACGATGAGGCGCAGCAATGAGCGCGCCGCTGCTCGGCTTCCCCGACTTCCGGTGGAGCGATCTTCCGAACGACGACACGCTGGTCTCCGGACGCGGCTGGTACGTCATCCTGTTCGCCGGCGCCGGAACCGCGACCAACTTCCAACGGCTATGGGCACTGCTGCGGCAGACCAATGCCTGAAGTCCGGCAGAGCACCGAGCAGTATCACCGCAACCAGTGCGTGGTCGACGGCCGCCAGGTGCAGCTGACGACGCAGGAATGCGACGTCGTGAGCATCCTGCTGGCGCGGCGTGGGGCGAGCGTCCCGGTCGCCGTCATCCGGCATGGCCTCTGGCCCAACCCCGACAACGAGCCGGGCGCCGCCGATCGCGTCATTCAGGCTCGTATCGGGATGCTGCGCCGCCTCCTCGGCCGGGATGCAATCGAAACGGTCATCCAGAAGCCAGGCACTCGGCCGGGCTACCGAATCCCCGAACTGCCAGCGGCTCACCATCCTACGAATGAGGCCACCCAATGCGCTTTAATGCCTTGACCCTTTCCGTCTCCGCGATCGCACTCTGGGCGCATTCCCCGGTCACGGTGATTGCGACGCCGACGCCCACGCCCACGCCAGCCCCCAACGTCACCTTGCCGGTCACTTCCGGTCTGGTCGCGCGATACAACGCCAACTATTCCACCGTCACCCAGGCCAATAGCCGCGTCACGTCGGTGACCGATCTGTCGGGCAACGGTTACGCGCTGGGCGACGAAGCGTCGAGCAGCGGACCGCAGCTGGCGACCTACGCCAGCGGGCTCAAGGCGCTGCGCTTCAATCAGGACGGCTTTTTGTCGAATTCCAGCACGCCGTCGCTGGCGCCGCTCGCCTCGTCGGTCATTATGGTCGTGCGCGACCACAACACCCGCGCCACGAACAAGGCATATTTTTCCTGCGGCACGCGCTCCGGTACGCCCGGCAGCAAGCTCGCCTATCTCACCAACGGCACCAACGGCGCGGCACCCTATGTCGGCCGCGTGACGACGTCGTCGGATACGGCCACCAAGCCATATCTTGCACTCGGCAGCCAGTTGCAGGTTGCCGGCTGGCGCAACGGCAATATCGGCACGCCGGTTGCGACTGGCACCAACACCTTGGGCCAGCGCTGTGGCGTAAACCGAAAAGCGATCACCGTCGCCAACCAGAACGCGACCGCCCCACCTGGGATCGAGATGGGTCGCCATTCAGGCACCGTCACCGCGGCCGTCAACATCACCAACAACAGCCCGGCGCAAGGCGACTGGCTGACCGCTGATGTCGTCGAGTGCATCGTCTACAATCGCGCGCTGACCGATGCCGAATTTGACAGCGTGATGGCTGCGATTGCCGATGGCTACGCGATTCCGGAGGTCACCGACCAGCTTGCCCTGGAGGGTGACAGCCGCATGTGTTCGGTGCCGCCGACGCTGCCGGCGGAGAACCCGTCAATGGTGATGACCGAGCCCGGAGCGCCCTATGCGCTGCCTAAGACCGTTCGCGTGGTCAACTATGCCATCGGCGGCGCTACGACGATCTACGGCAGCGGGCAAAGTTCTCTGAAGGGGCGACTGGACTACACCACGAGCAATCCGCTTACGGCGGGCCTGTCGTGCCTGATCCCCGGCGGCCAGAACCGGATACTGGTGATGGCTGGACATAACGACTTGTCGCAGTCGGCGCTATCGGCCGTCACCGACAAGCCGACCGCTATCTACGGCAACATCAATACGCTGATCTATAATGCATCGGCGCCCAGCTACCTCACGCTTGGCTGGGACGTTACGTTGATTGTCGAAATGCACAACAACAACGGGAGCTATATCAACGGCGGCGGCGGCTTCACCAGCTATCGCACGCTCCAGCGCAGCCAGGTCGGCGGCAAGAACCTGCTGACGGACAACAATGCCGGCGCCGGGCAGACCTACGACGGCAAGCTGCGCATCCTGGATATGCCGCTGATGCGCAGCGGTGGCGCCAGCGTGTTCGAGAGGCAGGCGGACACTCAGAACCACATCAACTACCAGTCGGACAGCCTGCACGAGACGCCTGTCGGGATGAACAAGCTGACCACCGGCGGCGATACCCCGCAATACGGCTTGCGAGCCGTCTGGCCGGTGTGACCACTTCGATGCGCGCGGACGAGGCCGGTGCCGTTCCGAAGGGCAAATTTGCGATCGGGGCCGGCCTCATCGCACCTCAGGGCTGATCGAGACATCTGGATGCTGCCAAGGTTCGGTACCCTTCGCTTTCCGCCGGCTGCGAACCCTCTTGCGGAGGGTAAGCGCTGGGCTCTCGACGAAGTGCCACGATGCCCAGGCAAGCGGGGCCGTGCAAATGGTCACTAGGGCGGCCAGCGGCATGGGCGACAGGTGAACCCCAGCGAGGATGAGGGTCATCATCACAGGCATGGCGTAAATATACATGCCGAAGGAATAATCGCCCCAAGACGACGACCAGCTGCCCGAACGGAACCCGGCGCAGAGAGCGAGATACCCCGCAGCTACAATCCGAACGGGCTGCGCGAACGGGGTGAACTGAGCGATCGCGCTCAGAGCAAGCAACGCGATCGCCGCAGGCCATAGCAAGGGAAGCCTGTTTCGATACTTGTAAGCCGCCACCCCGCACATGAATGCGAACCATAGGCGCGAAACATTATCGATGAAGTAAACCTTCGTGCCGACTGCATTTACAAGAACGTCGCGAACCTGGGGAATGCTGGCGGTGATCGAGAGCGCCGTCGTTATCAAAATAGCGCCGTTTATCGCGTTATCGGACTTAAAAATTCGCCCAAATAGAAATATGACACCGAGCGCGATGTAGCATTTGATTTCCCATGGTATCGTCCACAGAGATCCGTTGACGTTACACAGGTGATCCCCGCACACGATGCCCGGAAGAACATATGTCGGCTGGAACACTGCTGCCCCCGCCACGAAAGAGATCGTTTTGGGGCTCGTGAAATATTGGGCCGGCGTGAACGTCGAGAATAGCGAATACATGACGGCCACCGTGATGGCCATCACTGTCAGGCCCGGCCATATTCGCGCAAATCTGCTTATCGCGTAATCGCGTGCGGATCGACCGCGCTCGAGGCTGCGGTAGACGAGGAAGCCAGAAATCACGAAGAAACCGTCGACGGCGAACCACGAGAGTGGAGAGCCCATCAACCACATGAGCGCGTCGTAGTTTTCGCGCGGATAATAGGCGTGAGAGTAGATCACCGTCGACGCAAAAATCAGCCGAACGACGTTCAGATTGTTACCGGAGTGCCCCAGCTTCTCGTCCGTAATGAATGCAGAACGCATCCGATCCTCCCGCTATGAACCTCATTTTCAGGCCGTTGTACGATCGCCTCAGACGATCTTGCGATGCAAGCATTCTGCGCACTGTTCGCCATCCTGCGTTCGTACCTCGCCGCAGTCCGGGCAGAAGCCGCGTGGAGCGGCCGGCTGCTTACGGTGCCACAGATTCAGCAGGCCGATCAGCACGCCGAATATGACGATCATTAGAGATATCTGCAGGACGTCCATTTCTTTCCCCTTAAGCGAAAGTTAACATGGATTCCATTGTCCGAGCTAGGCCCCTCGACTCCTTCGCCTGTTCGCGTCATGTTCCGCGCATGCGAGCCGCCCGTGAACGCCTGATCTTCGACGCGCTCTGCGTAATCGACGAGGCAACAGGATCAGGCAAGGGCGGGTGCCGTCCCCGCCTCGGCTGCGCTGCGGCTGGCGCTGGCGTTCTTGCACCTCAACGGCGCCGAGCGCGGCTGTCGACGACTAGGAGGCCCGCCGCACCACCGTCCGATACTCCGGCCGATACCGGCGCCGCTCAGCAAATGCGCGGCGATCGTCGGGACGGGAGGGGGCCCCAAACCGAGGGCAGGGGAGGCCAAAATATCGGGCCAACTTGTCACGATCGGCAACGGAAAGCTCGTAGGGCACCGAGTCGCGCACGAAGCGCGCAATATAGCCATCTTGCCGGCCCAGCACGCGGGAGAGCGCGGCCATTGAGATGCCGCTGATCTGGCATTGCTCGGCGATCCGCTGCCGAATGACGGTAAGCGTCCGATCTGACCCGTATTGCTTGGGGACTTCCGCTGCGCGAGGCGGGGAGCACTCAGGAGTGTCCTTTCGCACTCCGAAAAGGAGAGTGCTGATGAGGCGGATGGAGGTCATCACCCATGTGGAGCGGCGCTTGCGCTATTCAGACGCGGAGCGGGCCGCAGTGCTGGCACAATGCGATGCGCCGGGTGCCACCATCGTTGGGGTTGCTCGGCAGCTGGGGATGTCGCCCAGCCTTACACATGGCTGGCGCAAGCGGCAGCGCGACATGGCGCTTCTGGCTGGCGAGCCACTCCAATTTGTGTCGGATGGCGAAGTGGCGACCGGATCTGCTGCGGAGCCCGCCGTAGAGCTCCGGGGCACCGAGGTTGCTGCGCCGTCCCGCGCCGCGGCGCGCGAGACAGGGACGACGCAGGAGGAACTAATACGGCCAAACCCGGGGTCGTGCCCCGGAGGCATCGACATCGACCTGCCCGGTGGGGTGCGCCTGTCGGTTGACACCTACGTCAACGAGAAGGCACTGGCCCGCGTGCTGCGGGCGCTGCGGGAAACGGCGTTATCTCGCTCCCACCCGGCACCAAGGTGTACCTGGCCAGCAAGCCGGTGAGCATGCGGCTCGGCTTCGACGGCCTGGCGGCACTGGTGCGTCCGCTGTTCGACCAAGAGCCTTATGGTGGCCACGTCTTCCTCTTCCGCAGCCGCAAGGGCAGCTATCTCAAGGCGCTCTATTGGGACGGCACCGGCCTCTGCCTGTTCTCCAAGCGGCTTGAACGTCATCGCTTTATCTGGCCGCCGCTGGTGAATGGCGGCGTGGTGCTGAGCGCGGCGCAGTTCGCCCTGCTGATCGAGGCGATGGACTGGCGTCGCAGGGTGGGGCCGGAAGCACCTCGAGTGCCCGTCCAGATGTAGCGCAAAGCTGCAGAAAACCGCGCATTTTGCTTGGGCGGGAGTCGCTGTTCTGGTATGAAAAATCATGTCTTCCGATGCGCTGGACATCCCCGACAATCCTGACGCAGTGAAGGCGCTTTTGGCGGCGATGCAGGCCAAGCTCGCCGCCTCCGAGCAGGCGTTGGCGGCAGAGCGATCTGCGCATCAGGACACCAGGCAGCAGCTCGCCGCAGCCGAAAATGCCATCAAGCTCACGACGCTGCAGATCGAGAAGCTGAAGGTCCAGCTTGCGCGCCTACACCAGATGAAGTTCGGCCAGTCCTCGGAGCGGCTGTTGCTGCTGGCGGATCAGCTGGAGCTTGTGCTGGAGGATCTGGAGGCCGCGCAGGCGCACGCCACGTGTGTGGTCGCCGGCAGGACGGCGGAGGAACCTGCCTCAGAAAGCAATCAGCCTCGCCGTAAGCCGCTTCCTGCCCATCTCTACTGCGAAGAAGTGCTGCACCCGGCGCCGGCAGCAGACGGTTGCACCAGCTGCGGCGGTGCCATGGCCCGGTTGGGCGAGGATGTGGCCGAGGTGCTGGAGTATGTGCCGGGGCCGATTACGCCGGTTGCTTGTTGGGCCCATGTGCGCCGCAAGCTGCACGATGTGCTCGACGCCGACGCCCGCTCCGTCGCACGTGAAGGGCTGGTGCTGATCGGCGACCTATACGAGGTCGAGCGGCAGATCACCCGGGATCCGCACGATGATCGCCGGAAGGCACGCAAATACTCCAAGCTGAAGGCGCTCGACTTCTTCCAATGGGCAGACGGCGTGCTGGCCCAGGTGTCGGCGCGGGCACCGCTGGCGGAGGCGCTCCGCTATGCCGTTCGTCTGAAGCCCGCGCTCCTCGCCTATACTGAGGATGGCCGGCTGGAGATCGACAACAACCTGGCGGAGAACGCCTTGCGCGGCATCGCCGTGGGTCGGAAGAACTGGCTCTTTGCCGGTACCGACTGCGGTGGCGAGCGGGCAGCAGCGATCTACAGCATGCTCGACACGGCGAAGCTCAATGGCATCAACCCACAGGCCTGGCTCGCCGACGTCCTCGATCGGATTGGACGAGGTCACCCCATCAATCGGATGGATGAGCTACTGCCCTGGAATTGGGTCGGCCTAGACGCCTCGTCGTCCGAAAGTGCGTGAAAAGCGGACCGGCAGCTCCCGCCCCACTCTCGGCCATTCAGCCGAGCAGTTGCGCCAAAAGGCCCGATTCATCGCTCATCGCACGCCAATGTCCGCTTCTTGAGCGAAGCCTCTCGGCAGCGACCTCGATTGTCGGAAAGCGATCAATCGGACTGCGGCTCTGTAAGCGCGGTCTGCAGGCCGCAGATTATGCGGCTTGCGCGGTTGGCTGATCGGCTGGCGGGGTCCAGTTCCACGGCAGGAGTTCGTCCCAGCGGCTGGCGGGCCAGTCATCGGCGAT
>JAIYAA010000174.1 GCA_027489295.1 Sphingomonadales bacterium
CCACGCGACCAAGGAATCGCTCGACGAGGCATTCGTGGGCATGGAAGGCGGCCTTGCCGAGCAATTCGAGCAGCTGGCGGACATGCTGGCGGGGTGAGCCCTTGTTAAGCCCCTCTCCTGAAAGGGAGGGGCTTTTCGCCTCTGCCTACAGCGTCACCGCGAACTTCAGTCCGAGCACGCCGACGTCTTTGGCGTTCTTCACGCCGCCCGGCTGGTGGATCCACTGCACGTTCGGCTGCACCACCAGCCATTCGGTCGGCGACACGCTGTAATATAGTTCGGCCGCGTATTCAGCATCGCGCGCCGGCTTGCCCGCAAGCCGATCGGCGGCCTCCAACCGGCCGTTCACGTTGGTCCGCGCGACCGCCAGCCCGATCACGTCGCCCGGCAGGCTCGGCGCGAGGCCCTTGTAGAACAGACCCAGCGACACCTGGTTGTCGGCCAGCGTCGTCGCGCGGTCGGCGAAGGTGACGTTGGCGAACATGCTGAAGCCGGTCAGCGCCCGTCCGTCCTTCGAGCTGCCGGTCAACTGCTGCTGCACGCTCGCGAACACGCCGTAGCGGCTGGAGCGCTGCAGCGGCGCGAGCCCCGTCACCGCACGCGGCTGGCGGTTGACGTCGAGCACCAGATCGTCGCCATCCGCAGTCGAGATCCAGCCGCCGAGCTTGTACGAGCCGACCCGCCCCGCGTCGCCGCCGCGCGTCCAGCCGATCTCGGCGGGCAGCAGCACGCCGGTCGCGCCCTTGAAATGGCCGATGAAGAAGGTGCTTTCCAGGTTGCGCGGGTTCACTTCATAGGCACCACCCTGCACATAGACGCCCGGCGCTACATCGACATGAACATTCGCGCCCCACTGGCTGACCGGCCAGTTGTACCAATAATCGCCCGCCAGATTGCCCGGCTGCGCACCACAGAAGCTGAGATTCTGGAAGTGGCAGGAGAAGACGGCGAAATCCTCGCCGGGATTGGTGCGGCCCAGCTTCACTTCCACCTTGTCGCCCAGCTTCTGCTGCAGCCAGAACTGCGTCAGCCGTACCGTCTGGCCGCGGCCATAGACTTCCTGCACCTGCTGCAGCGTATCGAGGCCCGCGGTGGTCGTCAGATCGATGCCGCGGCGCCAGGTGACGGTGGTCTGCAGGGCCGCTCCGCCCCAGCCAACCAGCTTGTCGAGATCGAGCAGCGCTCCGACATCGAACTGGCCGGTCTCGGCCACCAGGCTGCGGTCCCCGCCGGTGACATTATACGCGGTCTCCGAGGCATAGCGCGCCGAAAGGCCGATACCGCGCGCGCCCATCCGCGTGCGGATCTCCTGCCAGTCGCCGATAAGCCCCGGCGGTGGCGAGCTCTGCGTGTCACCGGCCAGCGACGAGGGCGAAGGATCGCGCGGATGCAGCACATGGCTGCGGGCGCGACGCTGGGTATCGGCGCGCGGGCCCGCGCTCGCATCCTGCTGGGTGGCATCGGGCTTGGGCGTGTTGAGCTCGTCCGCCGGCGGCGGCGGCGCGCCGACATCGACCTGCTGCGCCATCGCGGGCGCTGCCAGCCCCAGGCTCATGATCGCGAGCAAGGCCCCCTGCCCTGCGCGCCCGTTTCCACGTTTCATCCCGAATCCCCTTTGATTGCGGCGCATCAAAAGGCCGGGAAGCCATTTGGTTGCACCGTGCCAACGAGGCTGGCACCGCATCAAAAGCGATCGGGACGCCGAACGCAGCCCCTATCTTGGGTTAGGCGGCGATCCGCCCGCCCGCCTCGGCGCGATCGGCGCAGACGTCGAGGATCTTGAGGAAGCCGCTGATTTCGAACAGCTCTCGCACCGCCGGCGACAGGCCGCACAGCAGCAGCCGGCCGCCCGATTGCTTGGCGCGCTTGGCCGTCATCAGCACCACCCGCAGGCCGGCGCTGGAGATATAGGCGAGCTGCGCCAGATCCATCACCAGCGTCACCGCGCCGCTGCCGTCGAACAGCGGCTGGATGGTCTGTTCGAGCGTGCCCGACGTGGCGCTGTCCAGCCGGCCGTGCAGCGCGAGCCAATGCGTGCCGCCCTCGGCGATCAGTTCGGAGTGAAAAGCCATGGCTGCTCCTACCATCCCCGCTAGGCTTGAGAAGGGGTCGACGCCTGCAGCGTCTTCAACAGGATGATCAGGTTGCCGTTGCCGTCATTATAGGCATGGGCGATGTCCATCATCGTCTTGACGAGATGGACGCCCAACCCGCCGATCGGGCGGTCGTCCAGCGCCTGGTCGAGATCGGGCACCGGCGCTTCGGCGAACGGGTCGAACTTCGGCGCGTCGTCCTTGACGATGATTTCCAGCCACTCGGCCGAACGGTTGACGAACACCTCGATCTCATGGTCCGGCGCGCCGCCCAAGCCGTGGACGATGGTGTTGGTGATCAGCTCTTCCAGGCAGACATTGGCGGTGAAGGCCAGGTCCGGGCGATCGGGCAGCACGTCCTCCACCGCCTCTGCGAGGCCGGCCAGTTCCTCGACGCGCGAGGCGAGCCGGCGGTGCAGCAGCTGCTGCTTGTCGCCCAGGATCACCGGCGGCGCGGCGTGCGAACCAGAAGGGGGCGTATCTTCCATGCGGACTCCCGACTTTCGACACAGTACCAGGCACGTCAAGTCGTCTGAGGCTTCCTCGCCGTCGACAAAGGCCGCGACATCGGCGACCAGCGCCTCGACCAGTGCCCCCGCCCCGGCATCGCGCGCCGTCGCCTCGAACCAGGCGTGGAGACGCGGATCGCCATAGGCAACGCCGTGCCGATCGAACGCCTCGGTCACGCCGTCAGTGTAGAGCAGCAGGCACTCGCCGGGCGCCAGCGCCGCGCCGATGCCGGTATAGGCCATGCCCGGCAGCACGCCGAGCGCGATGTCGCGGACGCAGGGGAGCGGCTCCGCCTGTCCCGCGCCCCGGCGGACCAGAGGCGCGTGGTGCCCGGCATTGGCGTAGCGCAGGCTGCCATCGGCGGGATCGAACACCGCGTAACATGCGGTGACGAACAGCTCCATCGGATTGCGCTCGCACAGCAGTTCGTTTGCGCGCGCCAGCACCTCCTCGGGCGGCAGGCCGGACAGTGCCAGATCGAGGATCACCGTGCGCGACACGGCCATGAAGAAGGCCGCGCCGACCCCCTTGCCCGAGACATCCGCCACCAGCAGGCCATAGCGGCCGCCAGGCAGCGCGAAGAAATCGTAGAAATCGCCGCCCAGTTCGCGCGCCGGATGCATCGCGGCGCTGACCGACCAGCTCGGCTCGTCCGGGAAGGTCTGCGGCAGGATCGCCTGCTGCATGTTGCGGGCGAGATCGAGCTCCTCCGCGACCCGCTGCGCTGCGCGGCGCAAGTCGGCGTTGCGCTCGGCGAGTTCGGCGGTGCGCAGCTTCACCTGCGATTCCAGCTCGGCCTCGCGCGTTTCGTTCTGGCGCTTGATCACGCCGAGCAGCCGGCCGAACTCGGTCGCCATCGTGTTGAAATTGCGCGCGACGAGGACGAGCTCGTCATGCGTGTCCAGCGCGATGCGCGCCTCGAACTCGCCCGCGCAGAAGCGCTCGGTGCCGTCGGAAAGGCTCTTCAGCGACCGCAGCGTCGAGATATAGATGCCGGCGAACAGATAGCCGATCGCGCCCAGCGCGCCGGCGATCAGCAGCCCGATCACCCATTGGAAGCGCTGCAGCGTGGCCGACCGCCGTGCCAGCCGCGCGTCGACCTCGACCTGCACGCGCTGGAGCAAGTCTTGCGCCGCGGCGACATTGGCGCGGGCGATCCGCGCCAGCTCGCCCAGCGCCGAGGGCATGCCGAGGCTGCGGTCCGCCGCATCCTGCTGTCGCGCGATGCCGGCCAGCAGGCGATCGAGCCGGCCGGAGAGTTCCCCGCCGCTGCCGCTCAGCTGCGCGACGCCCGCGCGCATCGCCGGCGCGCTTTCGGTGAGCACCACCTGTGCGCCCAGCGCATAGGAGGCAATGTCGGTCCCGCCGATCGCCAGCGCATCGTGCTGCTTGCCCAGCGTGTCGATCACCACCGGCAGGCGATCGCTCAGCATGTCGAGCGTCGCATCCAGCTCCGGATCGACGTTGAGACGATAGACGCGTGCCTCGTCCCGGATCAGCGCGAGCACCGCGTTGATCACGGCCGTTGAGGCGGCGAAGCGCACCTGCGGGGTATCCCCCGCCCCCGCTGCGGTACGCCACGCCTGCTCCAGCCGGTCGCCCCCCGCCACCAGCCCGTCGCCACGCGCTACCTTCGCCTGCGCCCGAACCGCGCGGTCCAGCGCCGACATCCCTGGCGCCGCGCCGCCCCCGAGCAGCGCGCTACGCCAGCGGATCAGATCGCCCAGCAGCCGCGTCTGGGCGGCGATGCGATCGAGCCCCTTCCGCTCGGTCGCGGTGCTGTGCACGTCCTTGCGGATCTGCTCGAGCAGCGGTGCGCTCAGCGTGGCCAGCGCCGCCAGCACCAGCAGACCGATCAGCAGATATTTGCGCGGGAAGCTCAGCCGGCCGGAGATCCACACCGTCGGCCCGAAGAACCGGGCATAGGCCTGATGCCAGGAAGAAGGCGCCGCGCTCGCCATGGCGCCCTAGCGGCTCACATCCAGCACGACCTTGACCGCGGGCGTCGCCGCCTTGCGGCTGACATAGCCGATCGCGCCCGGCGTCGCCTGCACCACCCGCGCGACGTCCGCCGCGCTGGCCGCCTGGCGCGGGCGGAAGCCCATGCCGGTGAACTCCTGCCGGGCCCAATAGGCCCGGATCTGCCCGACGCTGCGGCCGGTGACGCGCGCATAGAATTCGGCACGCAGCGGCGATCCTTCGGCCACGTCCACCGGGGTGATCGGCTTGCCATCGGGCCAGGTCTGGATCTGCTTGAGGAAGATCTGCGTCGTCTTCTGGCTGTCGAGCCGCTCTACGGGAGCCGAGCGGTTGGCGATCACCACCAGCTCGTCGCCGCCGCGCCCCGCGCCCGACTGGACCGCGAACGCGACCATGATGGGGAGGATGAGGTTCATCGCGGCTACTCCTAGAACACCAGGTTGAGGGCGAGCGTCGCCAGGTTCGCGGTGCGATCGATCGGCAGCCGCTGCACCGCGAACATGCCCGGCACGG
>JAIYAA010000076.1 GCA_027489295.1 Sphingomonadales bacterium
CGATATGGACCGCATGGTCGACATTCCACTGCCCCTGCGTGACCTGTCGGATCAGCTTGCCCGTGGCTGCGCTGTAGAGATAATAATGGCCCCAGTCGTCGCGCTGCGACCACCAACGGATCTCGCCGCGCTCCGAGAGATAGCGCCAGTTGATCTCTTCGTCATTGTACCCGCTGTCGAACCAGGTCGGCACGGTCTCGGTGAACAGGTCGCGCACCGCGCCGCTGGTGGCATCGGCGATGCGCACCGTCTCCACCTTGTGATCGCGCGACGTGGAGACGAAGGCGAGCGTCTTGCCGTCCTTCGCCCATTGCATGTCCTGCGGCCCTGCACCGCACACGACATCGTCGCACAGCGACGAGCGATGCGGATCCGCGGGCATCTTCAGGCGAAGGACCTGCGCCGTGTCGGCGTCGACGATGACACGCTGGATCTGGATGATCTCCTTGTCGCCGACGAACGGGTATTTCCACGTCTCGACGCGCGAATGGCCAACCTGCGTCGTCGTGATCGAGAAGTCGGCCACGGCGCGCTGATCCTGCTGGAAGGTTGCCAGCTTCTTGGAGTCCGGCGACCAGATGACGATTGCCTGGTCGGAATGCTTCCAGCCCGCATTGTCCGTCGCGTAGCCGAAATCCTTCACGCCGTCCGTGGTCAGCTGCCGCTCCGCGCCGGTGCGCACGTCGCGGACCCAGAGGTTCCAGTCGCGCACAAAGGCCGCACGCTTGCCGTCGGGTGAGAGGACGGCGTCCGCCGGGCCACGCTGGGCAAGATAGCCTGCAACCTGGCCGCCGTTCGGCGCCGCGGCTTCCTTGCAGCCATAAGGCTGGACCAGGGCGCATTCATAGCGCTTGCCGGCGGCCGTCAGGATCGCGGTGTTCTTGGCGAGATCGGGTTCGAAGCCCTGGACGGCGAGCTTGGCTGCGTCGCGCTCTTTCAGTCCGGCGGCGTTGAGCGACGCCAGCAGCGCGGTCCTGTCGAAGGCGGGGGTCTTCGTCCCCTTGGTTGCATCGCCGAGCATGATCGTCGGCACCCCGTGATCGGTGTCGACGTACCAGAAGTGCCGCGCGTCGATCCAGTGCGCCGTGCGCACGGCGTGATCGACCAGGGGCGCCGTCCACGGACCCAGCTGGTGCATGGCGCGGGTATAGTCTGCCTCCGTCAGCGTCGGCCGTTGTTGCGCCAGCGCCGTGCTGGCGGACAGGGAAGCCAAGAGGCAGCAGGCGATCAGGCGCATCGGGAGACTTTCCGCAGGAGAGGGTTCGGCAGTCCGCAGGAAGGCTGGCCCAAGGTTCGTCATTCCCCGTCGCCCCCCACGCGACCCGCAGCAGCGCACACGGGCGCAACTTTTATGCAGGCGGGTGGCGGCCATCGCAAGGGCCTCCCGCTGCACGGGCGCCGAGGCGCGTGGCGGTCAACGATAATAATAGGGTGAGCGCTTCGCCCATATCGAGCCCGGATAGCGGGCGTGGAGCAGGCGGAAGGCGCGCTTGCTGAGCTGATTGTGGTTAGGCCCCCAGCGGCCGATGCGGTTGAGCCGATAGAGCGCTTCCCCGGCACGCGGGTCGCGGGGGTGTGCGGCGACATAGGCGAGCGCCTCGTCCCACAGCGTGGTTCCGCCCGATTTCTTTCCGTCCAGCACGGATATGCGCCGGAATGCGTTCCGCTCGCGCAGCGCCGCCGGTTGCAGCCCCTCGGCAAAGGGGGCGAGACGGGTCGGGAAAGCCTCTCCACATCGTCCGTTGCAGGTGAGGTCGACGGCCTCTTCCCCCGCGTCCCGCACGCCGCCCCACCAGATCCCCTGATAATAGGCCTTGGCCGCCGGAAATGCCCCTGCCGCCATGTCGCGCGGCGCCTGCAAGAACCAATCGTCCCAATAGCCGCCAAACGATGGCTCGTTTCCTACCGGCCGGGCATAGTCGGCGAGATCGGTGCGCAGGCTGGGGATCTTGGCCATGACGAAGGCCTCGGCGAAGCGCTTGTCCGCGCCCGGTGCTGTCCGCAGGATCCGCTGCCAGTCGGCCCGCAGCTGCGGCAGCAGGGGAAGGAGCATCTGCACCGTCTCGTTCACCGCCCCATCGTCGCGAAGCAGCACTGCCCGTACATAGTTGGTGAGCGTCAGGTCTAGCCGTAGCTCGGACGGCAGGTCCGCGCTGCGGCCAAGCGCGAGCCGCTGTGCGAGGGGGAGGCGGTCGATCGTCAACCGTGCATCGTCGCCCAGGCCCAGCCAGTCCTCTCCGCGACGACCGAGCTGCGCCTGGGCGGCGACGCCGAGACAGTCGGCAGCATCGGGCATGCAATAGGGCCGGCGGAGCGCATGCGCGGCGAAATCGGCAAGGCTCGTCGCCAGTTGGGCGCGGATCGACAGGAAGATGTTGCGATCCGACGGCGTCAGGTCGGGGCGGGCGAGCAGGGCATCGACCTCCGGGCGCAGAGTCGCATCCGGCACCCGTCCGATGCGCAGCCGCAGCAGATGGTAGCGCGCCGTGAGCCAGGCGGGATCGGTCGCGGCGATGCGATCGGCTGCGTGGGCCAGTGGCATCGCCGCGGCATCGCTCGCCTGAACAAGGCCCAACGCAGCCACCAGCCATGCGGTGCGATGCGTCGCTTGCCAGCGATCGGTAGCATGGGCCAGCGCCTCGGTGCGGTTGCGCGCATCCAGCGTTGCGATCCAGTCGGCGGCCTCGGGCTTGTCCAGACGGTCGACGGACAGGCTCCAATAGTCCTTGAATTGCACCGCGATGTCCGGCGTGGGCGTCTTCTGGTTGAGCACGCCGTCGAGCCGGTCGCGGAGCGCCGCCGGGTGCTCGGCATAGTCGAGCACCTGTTGCCTCCGCACCACCTCGCCCTTGCCATAGGTGCCGTCCGGTGCGGCGGCGAGGGCGGCGATGGCGGCACGGGCACGGGCGAAGGCGGCGGGGTCGCGGGCGGTAAGCGCGGCGCGTTGGATCGTACGCGCCCGAAGGTACCCGGCGAGCGGCTGCCAGGGCGAGGCGGGATCGCGGCCGATCGCCGCAAAGGCCGCCTCGGCATCGGCCAGGCGCCCGTCATAGAGGGCGAGGGCCGCCTGCTGGTAGAGCCGATCGGCGCGCAGCCATGCGGGTGCGGCAGGATCCAGCGGCGGCAGGGTGATGCCTTCCTTGCTGCAGGCATCGAAGACCCGGTCCTGCGCATCGACCCAGGCGCGTACCCAGGGCGAGCCCTGGCCGTGCGCCGCGACCCGGGCCTTCAGCGTCGCCGCGGCGGTGACAAACGCATCGCCGAAGCAGGTCGGGATCGCGGTATAGTTCGGCCCCCGGCGTTCGGTCGAAACCCAATAGAGATCCGCGGACACGCCCGGCACCTCCCGCCGCGCCTCGATCCACACGCCGGTGTGATCCTGTTCGTCGCCGCAACAGGGGGTGGCGAGAGCCTCGGTTGCGGCAGGTCCGGTTTCCAGGCCGGTGAGCAGGCGCCAGTCGAGGTAGCGCACCGCTTCCGGCGCGCTTGGCTTCACGATGCCGACATTGCCGGCAGCGAAAGCGGCGCGATCGATGGGGTGCAGCGCATGGCTGGTGACATAGTCGAGAATCGGCCCCGGATCGCCCGAGCCGGACGCCTGCGTCCCGGCCAGCACCGCAAGGCTCACCGCCGCCGCCGCGAACCACCACCCGCGTTTCATCGCCACCGCTCCACCTGGCTACGCACCGCGGCGAAGGTGGAGGGCGTCCAGCTTTGCGGTGCGAACAGATAGATCCTACGCCCTTGCGGCGCGCGGGCAATGGGGGTGTCGGCAGAAAGTGCAAGCGCCTTGCGGCAGGCGGGCTCCGCCCAGTCGCCGCCGCTTTCGATGCGGGTGCGAATGGCGCCGTCGCCCCGGCCCATGCGGAACAGCATCGGCACGATCTCGTCGACCGGGAGCGCGCCCAGCCAGTCTTCCTGGCACCAGCTGGCGATCGCGGTCATCGAAAGCGGCGTGCCGCGCGGCAGGCCGGCGCGGACGTCGTGAAGCAGGTCGATCAGGATCTGGCGCTGCGACTGGCGGACCTCGAAATCGATCTGGACGCGCGGCGTGGGCACGATGCGGGCGAAGTGCAGCACGGCGGCGGCGACCCGGGCACGCAACCGGGGCGTCCAGTGCGGGGGCCGGCCATCCTCGATCTGGAGATGGACGACGGCGGTGGTGGGGGGATGATCGGTGCGCAGCGGATAGCGGCGGCCGCGTGCCTCGAAACCGTCGCCGGCAAGCGTGAGGAATCCGGTCTGCACGGCGATTTCCACCTGCGCAGGAAGGAAACGAAGATCCTCGGGACGTTCCCATGCCCAGACCACAAGCTCCGGGGGCGGTGCGGCCGGCATGCAGGCGGCGAGCGCGAAGGGGAGGAGGGGCCACAGACGGCGTCGCGCGATGTGGTTCATGGCGGCGAGACAGCACGGTTCAAGGCCGGGGCGCTCAACGCCCGCGCGCCTTTTTCAGATCGATATCCAGCCGCTTGACGCGGTAGTAGAAGGTCTTGCGCGGCAGCCCGAGCGCAGTGATCGCTGCGTTGATCTCACCATTGGCCACCGCGATGGCGTCCAGAATCAGCGTGCGCTCGAATGCGTCGAGCCGTTCGGTCAGTGTTCGTGCATCCGGGGCGGAGGGTTCCGATGGCGCCTCCAGGCCCAGCACGAAGCGTTCGGCGGCGCGTTCCAGCTCGCGGACATTGCCAGGCCAGGCGCGCCGCGCCGCCGCATGCGCCGCCTCGGACAGGGCAGGGAGCATCCGGCGATGCCGGTCCGCAGCCTGTTCGGCCAGGTGCGCAAACAGCAGGGGAATGTCCTCCTCGCGTTCCGCCAGGGTCGGCAGGCGCAGCGAGATGCCGGCGAGGCGATGATAGAGCCCTGGCGGCAGGCCCGTGGCCGCGCCGTCGTCGATCGCGGCGACGATGCGGATGTCGACGGGGTCAGGATCACGTTGATCGGTCGCCACCGTCCGCGCCTCGGCGAACTGGGCGAGGCGGTGGTGCAATTCGGCCGGCGCGAGTTCGAGATGGTCGAGGAACAGCGTGCCGCGATCGGCCCGGGCGACAATGCCGCCCCGGCCGAACAGCTCCCGCTCGACGATCGCGGCAGGCACCGTCGCGCAATCGAGCAGCTGGAACCGGTGGCGGCTACGACGACCGGCGCGGTGCAGCAGCCGTGCGAACAGCTCCTTGCCGGTGCCGGTGGCACCTTCGAGCACCAGATCCAGCGCGGTATCGGCGAGCATCGGGATCATCTCGCGCAGGCGGCGGATGGCCGGCGACTGGCCGATGAGCGCGGTTTTCGATTCGTGCGCCGCAGCGCGCAGTCGCCGGTTCTCCAGGGCCAGCGCCCGCGCGGTGCCCGCCCGCTGCAGGGCAGCCTCCAGCGCTTCGCCGGGAAAGGGCTTGGGCAGGAAATCCCACGCGCCGGCCTTGATCGCATCCACCGCCATCGCGACGTCGCCATGCCCGGTCATCAGGATCACCGGCAGGTCCGTGTCGATCGCGCGGAGGCGGTGGAAGAAATCGACGCCGGACATGCCGGGCATGCGCACATCGGTGACCACCACGCCCGGAAAGCCGGCGTCGATCCGTGCGAGTGCGCTGGGCGCATCGACGAAGGGCTGGACGACGTGCCCGGCCAGCTCCAGCGCCTGGGTGAGCGCCGCGCGAAAATCGGCGTCGTCGTCGACCAGGGCAACCGTGACGTTCATGCGCGCTGCAGCTCCAGTTCGAAGCAGGCGCCGGGTTCGTCGGCAAGCCATCGCAGACCGCCGCCAAGATCGGTCATGATGTCGCTGGCGATCACCAGGCCCAGGCCGAGCCCGTTGCTGCGGCTGGTCGCAAAGGGCGTGAAGAGCCGTGCGGCGATGTCCGGTGCGATCCCGGGGCCGTTGTCGCCGATGCGGACCCGTACCGCCCCGGCATCGGTCGCGACGGTGATCGCGATCGTAGGATCCGTGCGGCCGGCGAGCGCCTCGGCGGCGTTCTGAAGCAGATTGACGAAGACCTGTTCCAGCCGGACGCGTCCGCCCAGAACCCGCAGCGAGGGCGAGATCGCCGGTCGCACCAGACGGACGGGGCGCAATTGCTCCTTCAGGATCAACAGCGCGCCGTCCAGCGCCTCGCCGAGCGGCAGCGGCCGGATGTCGCCCGGCTGGCGTCGCGAGAAACCACGCAATTGCGCCGTCACGGCCCCGATCCGGTCGCTCAGCCGGCGAATCGACTCCAGATTGTCGCGAACCTGGGGGATCGCGGCGCGATCCAGCAGGATCATGCTGTTCTCCGCATAGGTCCGGATCGCCGCCACCGGCTGGGCGGTTTCGTGCGCGACGCTGGCGGTCACTTGCCCGAGCGTGGCAAGGCGGTTGGCCTGGCGCAGGCCTTCGCGCAATTCGGCGGCACGGGTCTCGATCGCAGCCCGCTCCTCGATCTCGCGACGCAGCGCAGCGGTGCGTTCCACTACCGCGGCCTCGAGCTCCGCGGTTCGCCGTTGCATGAGGGTCGCGCGCTGGCGCAGGCCCCAGAACAGCGCGGCAAGCGCGAGAATGGCGAACATCGCGGCGACGCCAGCGGTGCGCTGCGCGACCCGGACCGCCTCAGCCACCGGCCGGCGCAGCGACAGCGACCACCCGGGCTGGGCGGTGGGAACCAGGGCTTCGACCGTGTCGCTGTCCACGGCGGGAAGCAATACCGGGGTTGTGTCCGCGGGGAGGGCTGCCTCGCGCTGGAGGCTGGCAAGGGTGGCCGGCGGAATCGGTCGCGCGGCGGCGAAGCGCCAGTGCGGATTGCTGGACATCAGCACCAGGCCGGTAGTGTCGCTGACGAAGGTATCGCCGCCTGCGCGTCGCCATGCAGCCTCGATCGCGTCGAACTCCAGCTTCACGACGATCACGCCGCCGCTGCCGGTCCGCCTGGCCAGATACAGACCCGAATGTCGGCTGACCGTGCCCAGCGCATACTGGCTGGCCTCGCCGCGGCTGCTTGCCTCCCGGAAATAGCGACGGAAGCGATAGTCCGAGCCGACGAAGCTGCGCGGCGAACGCCAGTTGCTGGAGGCAAGGGTGAGGCCGCCGGGCGCGATCAGGTAGATCGCTGCGGCACCGGTGGTGCGCGCAAGCGACTCCAGCTTGCGGTTCAGCGGCGCTACGCCACTGCCCGCAAGTGCCGCGGCCACGTCCCGATCATCGTCCAGTGCCAGGGGCAGCAGGCGAAACCGCGCGATCTCGCTGTCGAGCAGCGCCGCGCGCAGCTGCGCGCTGGTCGCGGTGGTCGTCGCGAGCACTTGTCGGGTACGCGCGCCGCTGAGCCAGCCCGCCCCCACCCCCACGGCGATGGCGAGCAGCACCGTGGCCGCCCAGAAGCGCCAGCTGAAACGCGAATCATCGGCCATGCCGCAGCCTATCTCCGTCCCGGCGTCATGGGCAAGTTTTTGCACTTTTGGCGGCCTCGGGTGTGCCAGTTTCCGGACAAGGTCGAACTGGATTTAAGATAATGCTTTGTAAAATAGTGGTTTGTTTTGCAGCGCCTGACACTTTCCCCGCGACCGGCAGTGCGCGAGAAGCATGGAGTTCGACGCTACCGGTGCTGCAACCGGAGCATGGAGAGGAATATCATGGTACCCATCACCCTCGACTCCGGCCCCGGAACGCCGCCGCCGCCGCCCGCGCCCCGGCGCTGGTACGGACATCTGTATGTCCAGGTGCTGGTCGCGATCATCGCCGGCGTGCTGATCGGCCATTATGCGCCGGCCACCGGCGAGGCGCTTAAGCCGCTGGGCGACGGGTTCATCAAGCTGGTGAAGATGATCATCGCCCCGGTGATCTTCCTGACGATCGTCACCGGCATCGCCGGGATGCGCGATCTGCGGGCGGTGGGGCGGGTCGCTGCCAAGGCGTTCGCCTATTTCCTGTGCTTCTCCACGCTGGCGCTGATCGTGGGCCTGGTGGTCGGCAATCTCGTGCAGCCGGGCGCCGGGCTGAACATCGATCCGGCGACGCTCAATGCCGGCAAGGTCGCGGAATACACCGCCAAGGCGCACGATTCGACGATCACCGGCTTCCTCCTGGGTATCATCCCCGACACCTTCCTCTCGGCGATCACCGAGGGCAACATTCTCCAGACGCTGTTCGTCGCGATCCTGTTCGGCATCGGCCTGGCATTGCTCGGCGAGCGCAGCACCCGCGTGGTGGCAGCGCTGGAGGACGTATCGCTGGCAATGTTCAAGGTCGTCGCGATCCTGATGAAGGCTGCCCCGATCGGCGCATTCGGCGCGATGGCCTTCACCATCGGCAAATACGGCGTCGGCACGCTGGCCAATCTCGCGATGCTGCTTGGCACCTTCTACCTCACCTCGGCGCTGTTCGTCGTCGTGGTGCTCGGCACGGTCTCGGCGCTGGCCGGTTTCTCGATCTTCCGCCTGATCGCCTATCTCAAGACCGAGCTGCTGCTGGTGCTCGGCACCTCCTCCTCCGAAAGCGCGCTGCCCGCGCTGATCGACAAGATGGAGCGTGCCGGTTGCCCCAAGACGATCGTCGGCCTCGTCGTCCCGACCGGCTACTCGTTCAATCTCGACGGCACCAACATCTACATGACGCTCGCGGCGCTGTTCATCGCCCAGGCAACCGGCGTGCAGCTGTCGCTGGAGCAGCAGGTGCTGCTGCTCGGCGTGGCGATGCTGTCGTCGAAGGGGGCGGCGGGCGTCACCGGCGCAGGGTTCATCACGCTGGCGGCAACGCTATCGATCGTGCCCAGCGTTCCCGTGGCCGGCATGGCGCTGATCCTGGGGGTCGATCGCTTCATGTCGGAGTGCCGCAGCCTCACCAATTTCATCGGCAATGCGGTGGCGACGGTGGTCGTATCGCGCTGGGAGGGGCGGCTGGATCATGCCGCGCTGCACGCCGCGCTGAACGGTGCTCCGGCCGACGCCAACCCGCGTGGGGACGCGCTTCCCGTCCGCACCGTTCCGGCCGAATAAGGGCGCTTCCATGCAGTTTCTGGTTCGCGCCCTTGGCGCCACCCCCGCGCTCGTCCTGGCGCTGTCGGCCTCCGCGCAGACTGCCGACAAGGCCAGCCTCTATCCCGCCGCTGCCGCCGGAGACGGCGCCACCACCGGCGGCTACAATCTGTCGCGTTGGGCGGAGGATTGGCGCACGCTCTGTGATCCCGCCAAGCGCGTCGATCCGATCGACGCCCTCAAATGCGTCAAGCTGACGCCGAGCGGCGACGTCTATGTCACCTTTTCGGGCGAAGCGCGGCTGCGCGTCAACCACACCACCAATCCCAATCTGCGCGACAGCCGCGCGCAGAGGCAGGATATCGTGCGCCTGGTCGGCGGAGCGGACCTGCACGTCGGCGAGCATCTGCGCGTCTACGCGGAGGTGGCGCATGGCGGTATCGGCGGGGTGGAGCTGGGCGCGCCGGCGGCGACGCTGCGCAACGATGTTGCCGTCCAGCAGCTGTTCGTCGAGGCCAAAGGCAGGATCGCCGACGTGGATGTCGGCGCGCGCTATGGGCGGCAGGAATTTGTCGACGGCCCCAATCTGCTGGTTTCGCAGCGCGACAACAACACGATCCGCTATACGGTGAATGGCCTGCGCGCCTGGGCGCGGACGGGGACGATGCGGATCGACGCCTTCGACCTCAAGCCGACGCAATATGGCGATCTCGGCACGGAAGACGACGTGATCGATCCCGCGCGGCGTTTCTCGGGCGTCACGCTCGGCTTTGTCGTGCCCAAAGGCTGGTTCGGCGGTTCGAAGCTCTATGTCGATCCCTTCTTCTGGCGGCGGCGCAACAAGGTGGGTGCCTGGGGCGGACGGGTCGGGCCCGCGACCCGCTATTATCTCGGCACCCATGTCTTCGGCGAGGCGGGGCGCGTGACGATCGACTGGACGGTCAACCATCAATGGGGACAGTTTCGCGACCAGAAGATCGACGCCTGGCACCTGCTCTTCGCCCAGAATGTGCGGGTCGGAAACGGCGCGGGCGCGCCCCGCCTCGGCCTCCACGCCGATTATGCGAGCGGCGGCGGGGGCTATGGCGACGGCAAGCTCCGCAACGCCTATGCCCCGTTCGGAAACAATATCTACTACAGCTATGGGCTTTTCCTGACGCCTAGCAACCTGATCACCGTCGCGCCCACCTTCAGCGTCTCGCCGGTGCCGACGCTGCGCCTGTCCGGCGCGGTGCAGCGGGCATGGCGTGCGAATGTGCATGACGCCGTGTACCGTGCCAGCGGGGCGCCCTTTGCCGGCACGCAGAATGTCCGCGACGCCCGCATCGGGGATGTGCTGCAACTCCAGGCGGTCTGGACGCTCTCGCCGCGCCTGTCGCTGACGGGACGGTATGAACATCTTGCGGCCGGACCATCCCTGACCAAAGCGGGGTACGCCAGTGCGGACTTTCTGGCAGGGTGGCTCAGCTTCCGCTTCTGATGGCGGTCGCGATGCCGGATGCGATGCCTGGCCGTTGCTCCGCGCGTGCGGAACTCAGGCGTCGGCGCGCCGCATCAGCCTCGCGATCTGCCCCAGACTGCGCCTGCCCCCGCCCGCGAGCAGGCTGGCGCGGAACACGCGCCCGAGCAGCCAGACTTCGAGGACGATGAAGGCCGCCAGCGTCACCCCGGAGCCCAGCACCTCCCAGGTGGGAATGCCGCTGCCGAGCCGGGCGAGCACCGTGAAGGGCGTGTAGAGCGGGATCCAGGTCAGCACCTCGACGCCAATTCCGCCTGCGCCGCGCAGCACTGCCTGCACCAGCAGCGTGAACGGCATCATGATCACCAGGATCACCGGCGTCAGATACCCCTGTGCGTCGCGCATCGAGTCGCTCATCGCGCCGATCACCAGGAACAGCATCGATACCATCACATAGCCGGCGGTGAAGAAATAGAGGATCGCCGCCACGCTGCCCGGCGACGATACGGGCGCCAGCGCCGGGCGGATCAGCTCGGCGATGGTGCCATGCGTGGCATAGGCGGCAAAGGCGCCGCATGCCGCCCAGGTCACGATCATCGACAGTCCGATCGCCACGGTGCCGACCAGCTTGCCGTACATCAGTTCGTTGGGCGAGACGCAGGCCAGCACCGTCTCCAGCAGCTTGTTGCTGCGCTCCTCCACCGTGCCCTGCAGCATCCAGCTTCCCGAGAGCACCAGCGACATCATCAGGATATAGGCGCAGGCCAAGGGCAGGATCGAGCGGATCACCACCCGTTCGCGACCGCTGCCCTCCGGCGGCGTCGTTACCTGGATGGCCGGGGCGATAGCGCCGGCCGCAGCGGCTGCCTGGGGCGACAGACCATTGGCGGCGAGATAGCGGGCGCGCAGCTCCTGGGTGAGCACCGTCTGCAGCTTGGCGACGAACGACGCGCGCGGTACGCCGTTGGCCCAGAGCCGCACCGCCGGCGAGGCGCCGAAGTCGCGGGGGACCAGCACGACATAGTCGACCGGCCTGGCCTGGGCCTTGTCGCCCGGGCGGAGCACCGGTTCGAGCGCCGTGTCGATTGCGTCCGGCGCCGCCCGTGCGACCGCTGCCGGGGCCTCGACGATGCGATAGCCGGGTTCTGGTGCCTTGAAGCCCTCCGCATCCTCTCTGGAGATCCTTGCGATCGCTGCCCGGGCGCGTTCGGCGCCGCCGTCGGCGGTGAAGCGGGCAACATCGGCGTCACTGAACCAGCGTTCGGGCTGGGCCCACAGCGCGGTCGGCGCTGCCTTTTGCAGATCATGTCGCCGGACGTACCGGGCAAGCGCGTCGAGGGTCGCGCGCTGTTCGTCGAGCAGGATCCGCTGGCGCAGCGCGGCGCCCGCAGTGCCGCCGGACTGATCGACCAGCATCACCGTCTCGGTATCGGACTTGTCGAGGAAGCGCGAGAATACCGGCCCGAACGCAAAGGCGGCCGGCAGGATCAGCAGGGTGAACCAGAAGCTGCGGGTCATCGCGATCTGGCGGAACTCGCGGGCGGCAACGAGCAGGATGTGCTGGAGCATTAGCGTGCCTCCCCGCCGACGATGTGAAGAAAGACCTCGTGCAGGCTGGCGCGGCGCTGCTCGAAGCGGCGCAGCGTGACGCCCTGCGCCGTGCAATGTTCGAGCAGGTCGCCGGGATCATGCCCCGGCTGCAGACGCACCGTCCATTCCTGCCACGGGCCATCGCCGCCTAGGGCCTGCGCGTCGACCACGCCGGGTAATCCCATGGGCGTGCGCTGCGCGGCGAGGCGGATCTCGACGGGCAGCGTCGCGCGCGCCGCTTCCTGCGTGCCCTCGAACAGTTTGCGCCCGCGTGCCAGCAGCAGCAGCCTGTCGCAGAGCCGTTCCGCGTGCTGCATGACATGGGTGGAGAAGACGACCGCGGCGCCGCCCTTGGCTGCGTGGACGATCTCGTCCTCCAGCAGGCCCTGGTTCACCGGATCGAGTCCGGAAAACGGCTCGTCCAGCAGCAACAGCTGCGGCTTGTTGACCACCGCGGTCGCGAGCTGGACCTTCTGCGCCATGCCCTTGGAAAGCTTGTCGACCGAGGTCTTGGCGAAATCGGCCAGGCCGAAGCGCTCGAGCAGAAGCTTGCCCTGGGTGCGGGCATCGGCTGCGGCCATGCCCTTCAGCCGCCCGAAATAGACAATCGTGTCGAGGGCGGTCATCGACCGGTACAGGCCGCGCTCCTCGGGCAGAAAGCCGAGCACGGCGCTGTTGCCGCGACCCGGCGCGCGACCGAGCACCGAGATGCTGCCGGAATCGGGTCGCAGGATGTCGAGCACCATGCGCAGCGACGTGGTCTTGCCGGCACCGTTGCCGCCGAGGAACCCGAAGACCTCCCCAGCCGCCACCGAAAAGCTCAGATCCTCCACCGCCGTGAAGTCGCCGAAGCGCTTGACCACGTTCTGCAGGCGCAACGCTTCCATCGCCAATCCCCCTGATCCCGGAGAAAGATGTATCGAGTGTATCGATCGGCTACAACAGTCGAATGGAAGGGCGGCCCGGGCTGCCGCTCGCCTGGTGTGGCGAGCGTGGGATTTCCCGCCCGCTGCTACCGGTTCAGCAGCGCCTCCAGCCAGTCGCCGACCAGCGCGACCAGCCGCGGGGAGCCCGCATTGGGGCCGAGGGTCGCTACTTCCAACTGATTGCCGGTTACCGCGCCTTCCTGGAACCAGTGACTGAGCCCCTCGAGCACCACCACCGTGCCCCGCGGGTTCTGCGCCAGTGCTTTTCTCGCCTCGGGCGCCTCGTCCGCGGCGACGACCAAGGGATCTTTCGAGGCGAAGACGGCCAGTACTGGCATCCGCAGCCCCCGCAGATCGGAGGCGGAGCGCAGTCTGGTCGCCCGTCGCGTCTCCTCTGTGTCGATCATCGCCAGCGCGGCTTCCGCCTCCGGGCGGCGGAAGCCGGCCGCCTCGAAGCGATCGACCACTGTCGTGCGCAGCCGGGCGATCGTCTCCGCATCCTTTCCGTCGATCCGAGCCTGCAACAGGGTGATCGCAGCATCGATCGCCGTCGCGGAGGGCGCGGCCGGGCGCCCGGCGACGATCATCTGGTTGAGGATCGCCCTGCGCAGATACGGCAGGCCGTCGCCGACCGAGCCCACCAGCATCACGATCCCGGCGATGCGGGGATCGGCGGCCGCCACGGCCGGTGCGATCACGCCGCCCTGGCTGTGGCCGACCAGTGCAATGCGGCGTGGATCGATGTCCCGCCGGCGGCGCATCGCAGCGACCGCGGCGGCGGCGTCCGCGGTCAGGCGTTCGACATCCTCCCTGTAGATGCCGGTCGACTGGCCGATGCCGCGCTTGTCATATTCCAGTGCGGCGATGCCGTGCGCGGTCAGCCGGCGGACGATTTCCGGGAAGCCGCCGCGTCCGTTGGGCCCGTGCCCCTGGATCAGCAGCACCAGCGGTACCCGCGCTCTGCCGTGCGTGGCGGGAAGGTGGAGCGTGCCCGCAAGGGTAACGCCCGGCTCGACGGCGATGCGAACGTCCGTCGCCACCTCGGGCGGGTGAAAACCGGCGAAGGCGCGGGCAATCGCCTTGTCGTCTGCTGCACCGCGAAGCAGTGCAACCGGTCCCAGCGCCACCTGCGTACGCGCCTGACCAAGCGGCACCGATAGCGCCTGGGAGTTGGCGGCGAAGCGGGCCGGGGCCGTGCCGCGCAGGATCACGCGCTGCCAGCGCGTTCCCAGCCAAATGGTGGTGCTCGCGAAGCGGGCATATGTCGGCGCCGGTCCCTGCAGCGCAATGTCGAGCCGTGTCGTCCGGGCTGCGCGCGCCCAGAACACCATCGTGACGGGCTCCCCTGCCGCGATTTCGGACGGGATCGCTACGGTGGCCCCGCTCGACCACGGCTCGCCCGGCGCGGCGCGGGGCGCCACGAGAAGGACGCTGTCGCCCGGCACGGCGCGATCCCGGGCATGGGAATAGTCCGTGCCGTACACCGCCCAGCCATGCGCCCCCAACAGCGTGCGCGTCTGTGCCTCGGCCGGCCCATGCGCCAGCGCCAGGATCGCGATCGCCGCCGCCATGCCCAACCGGCCCCGTATCCCCCGACTTATGGTGCGAGCGCGTGCAGACCGTGTCGTCATCCGTCCTCTCCTTGCTGTCGTTCGATCAGAGGATCGCGCCGAGCCTTTCGCCTGCGTCCCGGCCGCCTTGTGCGGCGTGCCTCCGCGCGAGGGTGCCCAGGGCGGCGAGTTCGATCGCCAGCGCCGCGCCGGGCCATAGCAGCCCCGCCAGCGGCAGTCCGACGCAGACCATGGCGAGGGCCAGCGTCATCATCGCGGACACCAGGATGCGCAGGGCTGTCGCCACACGCCGCCAGTCACGCTCCGCTACCCACCAGGCGAGCGGCAGATGGCTCGCGGCGAGCAACAGCATTGCGAGCGTGAGGGCGGGGCCGATCGCCAGCGATCCCGCATTGAGCAGCGACCGATGGCTTCCGCTTCCGGACACAAGGCCGAGCATATCGTCGCTGGCCTCCACGAAGGGAACGCCGATCCGCGCCGCCGCGGCGAACAGCGCGGCCATCGGCAGGAACAACCCGCAGGCCAGCGCATGGCCCGCAAGGGCAAGCCGCCCCTCGGCATGATGCGGCAGCATCCGCCACGCTCCGATTAGACAGCCCAGAGCGAAGCGAAACGCCTGGCCGTCGCGTTCCGCCACGACGAACTCTGCCACCATCGCGTCGCCCCAGGCTTTGTCGTGCGCCCCCAGGCTACCTGTCGCCAGCTTCAGCAGCAGCCGAGGGAGCGCCGCGCTCATGCCAGCGCCGGCCTGCCGCCCGCGGCCTCCGGTCCTTCGGACTGGTCCTGCGCCAGCTGCAGTCCGGCCGCGGTCAGGCGATAGGCATGTCTCGGCGGCCGGCCCGGCTGTTCGGGGGCATGCCAGGTCGCCTCGACCAGCCCCTGTTCGGTCATCCGCATCAGCAATGGGTACACCGTGCCCGACAGCAGGCCGGTCTGCTTCATCAGCTCATAGCCGTGGCACCATCCAGGCGCGTGTGCCGCGAGCGTCTGCAGCAGCGTGCGCATCTGGGGAGAGGGACGACGTGAACGGCGCATGCGAACAATACGACATATGTAGATTTAAGAGTCAAGCGGAGGGTCGCGCGTCGCTGCCATCGGCGTCGGCCTGATGCCGGCGACAACCGGGCGGAGGCGCCGACCCGGTGTAAACCGCGCGATCCGGGGCCGCTGAGTCAGCTCCTAGGGAGCCAGCCATCGAATAGCCGCTGCCGTACCGCGTCGATGCCAAGCGCGCCGTTCCAGCGGATCGCCATGGCAGGGCCGCGCGCGCCCGGACCACGGGACCCGCGTTCGGCGAAGCGCGAATCCTCGGGCCGGAAGATCGCGGTCTTGGTGCCGTCGCGGGCGGTACCGGCCATGCTGGTCCAGTGCTCCGGGTGGATGTGCGCATCCATCCAGCAATCGAGAAAGGACGCCTGACCCACCGCATTCGGATCGGCGTAGCGGCCATCGGCGAACCGCGTGGTCGGGTGCCAGGGCCGCGCGAGCGCCACCGATCCATTCTCGACCCCCGCCTCCCGCGTGAGACGCGAGCGGGAAATGACGATGCCGATCGGTTGCGAGAGCGGCGTCGAGGGCGCGGCGATGAACGAGGCGAACTCGCCCGCCGGCGTGGGACCGGCGCGGCGGCGCGAGCGGATCTCGCTGTCTTCGATCAGCAGCATCCCGCTGCCGAAGATGAAATCGACATTGCCCGCGACGATCCCCCGCCGAAACCATGCCCGCCGTCCGCGGGTGAACAGCGTGTCCTGATAGCCGAGCAGCCAAACACCGTCGAACTGCACCCGGTCGCTGTCGGTATCGAGCAGCAGCGCCACCCCTTGCGAGTTGCCGATCTTCTTCGGGTCGCCCTCGGGTAGCGCGTCATTGGCGAGATAGTCGAAGGCGTTCTCCACGGACAGATCGCGAACCACCACGTCGCTGGCGTGGATGGTGAGCGTCGCCGATCCCGGCGTGCCCCAGTTGGCAGGGTCGTAGCGGCCGGCGGTCTGCGCCACCGCGTCGAACACGATGCGCGTGCGATCAGCACCGGCACCGGCGATCCGCACCTTGCCGCGGCGTACCACCGGCTTTTCGCGGTAGGTGCCCGGCGCGATCGTGATGGTGACCCAGTTGCGCGACTTGTCTCGGGCGGCGGCGTCCAGCGCCGCCTGCACGCTGCCGAAACACCCGGCGCGCGCGCCGCAATCGGCAGCTACCCGATAGGAGGTTGGCGCCGCGGCGGCGGCACCGGCCAGCAGGGATCCCAGCAACGCGGCCAGATACAGCTTCATCGTGATCCTCTCTTGAGCGCGGGCGGGCGCAGGAAGGCGTCGATCTCCGCCACGACGCGGGGCAGATAGGGCTGGTACAGCCAGAAGGTGTGCGGCGCGTCGTCAAAGGCGAAGAAGCGGTGCCGTACGCCGGCCTTTGCGAGTGCGGCCAGCACGGCGTCCTTGCCGGCGGTGAAGCGCGGCTGACCGCTGCCGAGGATCAGTGTCGGCGGCAGGTCGGGGCCGAGATGCTGGGCGGCACTGGCCGTTCGCCACCGATCGCCCGCGCGCGCGAAGCTGCCTCCCACCCAGCGTGCGAAGGGTGAGCTGTCACCCGCCGCATCCTCGAACTGCAGCGCGAGCGGGCTCGTCATGTCGAGCACGCCATCGCAATCGACCAGTGCGTGCACGCGCGTGTCGGCGGCGGCAGGGGCATAGAGCCCCGACCCGGCGGTGTAGGCGAGCAGTGCCGCCATCTGTCCTCCGGACGAATCCCCGCCCAGCGCGATCCGCCCCGGGGACACACCCAGTTCGCCTGCATGCGCCTTCGCCCACAGGATCGCGTCATTCACGTCGCGCAGACCGGCGGGGTAGGGTGCCTCGGGCGCCAGCCGGAACTCGGGCAGCAGCACCGCATAGCCGCGCTGGGCGAGCAGGTTCGCCATCGCGTAGCCGTGCGACTTGTTGCCCGAGCGCCAGCCGCCGCCATGTACCCAGACGATCGCGTACCCGTTCGCGCGGTTCCTGGCGGGCAGGAACGCATCGAGATGCAGTTCCCGGTCGCCGATCTTCTGGTAGCGGCGATCGAACCAGATCCGTTGCCCCTCCTGCAGCGCGAGGTCGGGCAGACGGATCCGGGGGTATTTGGCGCGGTCGGACTCGAACCGCGCCGAAACGGTGAAGCTGTCGTCGATCGGGATCGCCTGCTGGGCGGAGGCGACGCTCGCCCAGCCCAGCAGCAGGGCCGCCACGACCAGCCGCACGCCCATCAGAAGCGCAGCCGCGCGCCGACGAACCATTGCGCCCCGGTATGGGTATATTCGCGCGTCAGGTCCTGGGTGCCGTCGCCGGTGCCGTAGATCCGCTCCACCTCGTCGGTGATGTTGATGCCCTCCACGCTGATGGTGAGCCGCGAGCTGACATTGTAGAAGGCGGAGAAGTCGACATGCGTCGGGCCGTATTTCCGCTCCTGGAAATTGCCGTTGCTGCCAGGCTGCACCAGGAGATAGTCGTCACGCTTGTTGGCGGAGACGCGGGCGCCGAACTTGGGCGTGTCGTAGTAGACAGTCAGGTTGTACGAATTCTTCGAAAGCCCGGTGGAATCACGCGCCGAGACATAGGTGTAGTTGGACGCCATGCCGAAGTGCGACAGGAAGCCCGGCAGGAAGGTGAAGGGCTGGTTGTAGGTAAGTTCCACGCCCTTCACGCTGTTGCCGCTGTCGGAATTGACGGGAATCGTGAAGGTATAGGGTACCTTGGCGGGATCGGCATTGTAGGAAGGGTCGTACTGCGGATCGGCGTAGATCGCCGGCCAGAAGGCGGGATCGACCATCCGCTGCACCACCTGGGTGCGCAGCGACGTCACGATGTCCTTGTTGAACCGATTGACCGCGACCAGCCCGCCCTGGCCGAAATAATATTCGAGGCCGAGGTCGAGGTCGTTCGACTGGTAGGGCTTGAGATCCGGGTTGCCGAGATTGCCCACGGTGCGGGTCGTATAGCCGAACACCGGCCCGGCGATGTTGAGCGAGCCCAGCCCGGGGCGCGTCATCGAGCGCGAATAGGCGAAGCGGGCGACCAGCTTGTTGGTGATGTCCAGCGCGAGGTTCAGCGAGGGCAGGTAATTCTCGTAGCTGCGCCGTACCGCGACCGGCGTGCCGCTCAGCACCGCCTCGGAAGTGAGGTTGGTCTTTACGTAGCGCAGGCCGGTATTGGCGCGCAGCTGCATCGCGCCGATGTCGAACGTGCCGTTCAGCTCGACAAAGCCGCCCAGCGTCTCCTCCTTCACCGTCCAGCCGGCACCGATATTGGGCTGATAGCCCGCGGGAACGACGTTGCCCGCCGCGATCTTGTCGAAATCGATCACTGCGAAGCTGGGCAGTCCGACACCGCCGAAATCCTTGCCGTAGTTGGAAATCGGGAAGGCCATCATGTAGCTGGACGGGTTGAAGCTCGGATTGCTGCCGGCGCCTTCCGAATAACGCACCTTGCGGTTGTTGTACGCAAAGCCGGTCTTCAGCGAGACGCGGTCCGCCGTGTAGCCGAGGTTGAGCTTGCCGGTATAGTTTTCCTTGAGGACATTGTTGATCCGGTTCGATGCGGTCAGCGCGTTGATGTAGTTGCTGGCGAGGTTGGGATCATAACTGCCGAAGCTCACCACCGGCACATAGGCGTTCTTCGTATAGTCGTAGGAATAGGGGTGGGGCACCGAACGGGCATAGAAGCGCAGCTCGGTGCGATCGGCGTCGTCGCTGGCCTTGCCGATCAGGCCGTCGATCTTGATCTTGTCGGTAACGTCGTAGCTCGTCGACAGCACATACTGGTTGAAGTTGGACTTGGAGCGCTGGTGGCGGCTCTCATACCAGGAAGTGACATCGTTGAAGCTGGCGGCGATCAGCTGCTTGCCGTCGGGCGCGACCGTGAAAGACACCGGTGTCTGCCCCACAAAGTTGCCCGCGGGGCCGTGGGTGAGCAGCCATTCCATCGAATTGTAGCTGAAGCGATCATTGTCGAGCTGCGAATGCAGCACGTCGAAGGTAACCAGCCAGGCATCGACCGGCTTGAACTGCAGCGATCCGGTGATGCCGAAACGCTTCTGGTTGTTCCCGAAGAAATCCGCGCGCGGCGCAAAACCGTAGTCAGCGAACAGGGCCGCG
>JAIYAA010000232.1 GCA_027489295.1 Sphingomonadales bacterium
GGCGTGCCCTTCTCGACGTCACCGGTCGCGGCGTTGAACGCCTTGCAGAATTCCATGATGTTCACGCCGCGCTGACCCAGGGCAGGGCCGATCGGCGGCGAGGGGTTTGCGGCGCCGGCGGCCACCTGCAGCTTGATATAGCCGGTAATCTTCTTAGCCATGTCACTCTCTTTCAAGTCGAGCGGTACAAGCGACGACCATAGGCCGCCTCCCGCATGGTTCCCGAGCTGTGTGCTTGGAAGCGCGCGGCCTTAGCGGAAAGGAGGGCACGGGGCAAGGGGGTGTGGGGTGGTTCGTCTGCTGTCGTCCAGTTGCCGACATTCGACCTTCAGCATAATGTGCACTTGATGAAAGCCCAGAACTTCGAAGCAGGCATCAATGCCATAGTAGGGGTGGGCGCGGCATCTCTGGCTCGATGGGGCGGCTCAGTGCTTGAGTTGCCAACCATGCTGACTTTCGTCCTTATGCTTGTCAGCGCATTCGCCTGCGGCTGGCTCTTGGGGGCACTACGAAAGAGGCGGCAGACCGGCGATTCGAACGGCAGCTAGCCACCCACTTCCAGTAGTTCCCCGCGCGTGCCGGAGATCCCGGTCTGAGCATCGCGCCCTCGGATCTCTCGCACGCCCTGAGTATCACGGCCGCAGTTCCGCCGTGTTCCCCGCCTCGGCCCCGCCGATATCGCCTTCCGCCACCCATTCGCGCCACAGCAGCACCAGCGCCGCCATCACCGCGGGGCCCACGAACAGCCCGAGCAGGCCGATCGTCTCCACGCCGCCCAGGATGCCGATCAGCACCCATACGAAGGGCAGGCGGGTCGTGCCGCCGATCAGGCTGGGGCGCAGGAAATGGTCGATCACGAAGTTGAGCGCATAGCCGATCACTCCGACGACGATCGCCGCCATCACCGCGCCCTTGGCGAGCAGCAGCAGCAGCGCCAGCACCAGCACCACCGCCAGCCCGAACGGGATGATCGAGGCGAAGCCGGAGAACAGGCCGAGCAGGATCGGGTGCGGCACGCCGCCGCACACGAACAGGATCGACATCAATATGCCCTGCGCGAGGCCGAGCAGCACCATCCCGTCCACCGCGCCGCGCACCGCCGCGAAGATCTGGCGGCCCAGCCGGTCGCCCGCGTCCCCGAAGGCACGGGTCGCGCCGCGCTCGAGCTGGCGGACGATTGCGTCGCGGTCGCGCAGCAGGAAGAACAGCACGACCAGCGTGAAGGCGAACACCACCACGCGGCGGACCAGCGTGTGGGTGAGCGCGCCCGAATGCGTCGTCCACAGCGAATGATCGAGCCGGCCGAACTCGGCGGCGGCGGCTTCGGGCGTGGCGAGGTGGAGCGTCCACCAGGCGGTCACCTCCGCGGAGCCCCAGGGCAGGCGGGCGACCCAGTCCGGCACCGGCACGCCGTGCGCGCGGGCGTCGGCGATCCAGCCGGCGACCGCCTGCGCCTCGACCACCGCCTGGCTGATCGCGATCGACAGCGGGATCAGCACGACCAGCAGCACGCCAAGGGTAAGCAGCGCGGCGACCAGCGTGGGGCGCGGCAGCCGCGCGTGCAGGCGGCTGCGCAGCGGCTCCACGCCGATCGCGAGGACGCCTGCCCAGAGGATCGCCGGCACGAACGCCATGCCAATCCACAGTGCGGCGGCGGCGATGGCGACGGCGAGCACGATGCGCGCGCGGGTCTGGGCTTTGGTCGTCTGTGGCATGTGGCTCCCCCGGTTTGGCCGGACAGTGGCGGCGCGCGGCGTCGCTGGCAAGCTGCCGGCAAATATCGCGGCAGATGAACTTATCAAGTAGTTCGACAGTTTAGGAAATTCTCCACATCGCCGGGAGGTTCGGCGGCGCGGGGACACATCCGATAATGAGAGGAATGGGCATGAAACGCATCATGATTGCCGCCGCGGCCGCAGTGCTGGCGACGACCGGCGCTGCCGCGGCGCAGAGCGGCCAATCGGGATCGCACAACCCGGTGGTGAAGGACGGCACCGCACACCATGTCGCCGCGCCCGCCAAGGGACGCAGCTCCTTCACCGAGAGCCAGGCCAAGGGCCGCCTCGCCAAGGCCGGCTATACCGACATTACCGAGCTGAAAGGCACCGAGAACGGCGCCTGGCGCGGCATGGCCATGAAGAACGGCAAGAAGCGGACCGTGACGCTCGATTACAAGGGCAACATCACCGCGCGCTGACGTTCGAGGCGCCTTCCCGCCGGGGAGGCGCGCTGATCCCTTGATGGCGCAGGGTTCGCGAAGTTGGCCGAACATGGCCGGCGTCGAACCGCGCCAGACTATTGCAGGAGTATTGCCATGAGCCGGACCATCACCCGTCTGTTCGACGACTATTCGGACGCCCGCGCTGCCGTGACCGACCTCGAGCGGCTGGGCGTGCCGCACGCCGATCTGAGCATCGTCGCGAGCAACGCGCACGGCGAGCATGACGATCACGACGTGACCGACGTCAACGCGCACGGCGACGTGAGCCGCGGCGCTTCGACCGGCGCGGCGCTGGGCGGCGTCGGCGGCCTGCTCGCAGGCCTTGGCCTGCTTGCCATTCCGGGCCTCGGCCCGATCGTCGCGGCGGGCTGGCTCGCGTCGACCGCGGTGGGCGCCGCGATCGGCGGCGTCGGCGGCGCGGCGACCGGCGGCATCGTCGGCGCGCTCAAGAATGCCGGCCACAGCGAAGATGAGGCGCACGTCTATTCCGAGGGCGTCCGCCGCGGCGGCACGCTGGTGAGCGCGCGCGTCGAGGATTCGCTGGCATCGGAGGCCGAATCGGTGCTCGACCGCCATCACGGCGTCGATGCCACCACCCGCGGCGCGGCGTATCGCCAGTCGGGCTGGACCGCCTTCGACGACAAGGCCCCGGCCTATACCCGCGAGGAAATCGCCCGCGAGCGCAGCACCTATCGCGAGACGACCACGCTCTGATCGGCGCCTAGCCGGACAGCGAAAGAGCCGGGGTGCGAACCCCGGCTTTTTTGTGCGCGCGCGCCGCGGGGCCGGAGCTATGGTGCCGCGATGCCCGCCTTCGATCCGCTCGACATTCCCGCCTGGTCGGCGCTCAACGGGCGCCATGCGCCCTTCGCCGTGGTTCAGGGTGGTGCGCGTCGCTACCATGCCGAACTGGGCGTGTTTGCCGCACTCGGTGACCGCACGCCCGAGACGGTCGCGGCGCTTGCCGCGCTGGTGGCGGCGCACGGCGACGTCGCCTTTCTGGAAGCCGCCGCGCCGCCGGTGGGACCGGGGCTGCGCGTGGTCTCGCAGGATCTCGGTGTGCAGATGGTCGGCACGCAGCTGCGGCGCGGCGCGACGCCCGACACGCCGATCCGCGCGCTGGGCGACGCCGATGCAGCGGCCATGCTGGCGCTGGCGACACTGACCGAGCCGGGGCCGTTCTTCGCGCGTACCCACCAGCTGGGGACGTTCCTGGGGATCGAGCAGGACGGCCGCCTGCTCGCCATGGCGGGCGAACGGATGAAGCCCGACGGGTTTACCGAGATCAGCGGTGTGTGCACGCATCCCGAGGCGCGCGGCCGCGGCCATGCGCGGGCGCTGATCTGTGCGGTGGCCGATCGCATCCGCGCGCGCGGCGAGGTGCCGTTCCTCCACGCCTATGCCAGCAACGACGGCGCGATCGCGCTCTACCGGTCGCTGGGCTTCGTGGTACGGCGCGAGGTCCAGATGACCCGGCTGGGTCCCGACGACGCGCGCTGACCGGCCGGCAGCACAACAAAAAAGCCGGGGTTCGCACCCCGGCTTCTTCGTGTTCGTGCTCTGCGGGCCGATCGGCCCGGGCGATCACTTGACCCGTTCGACGTCCTCGAACCCCAGCTCCAGCGGGGTTGCGCGGCCGAAGATCGAGATCGAGACCTTCACGCGGTTCTTGTCGTAGTCCAGCTCTTCCACCACGCCCGAGAAGGTGGCGAAGTTGCCGCTGATGACCTTGACCGTGTCGCCGATGTCGAAATCGACCTTGAGCTTGGCCTTCGGCGCCGCGGTGGCAGCCTCTTCCTTGGTGTTCAGGATGCGCGCGGCTTCCGCCTCGCTGATCGGCTGGGGCTTGCCCGAGCTGCCGAGGAAGCCGGTCACCTTCGGCGTGTTCTTCACCAGGTGATAGACGTCGTCGTTCATCTCGAGCTTGGCGAGAACGTAGCCGGGGAAGAACTTCCGCTCGGACTGGATCTTCTTGCCGCGACGCACCTCGGTGACGGTCTCGGTGGGAACTTCCACCGCTTCGACGAGGCGATCGAGCCCCAGGCGGGTGGCGTCGGCCATGATCTGGTCGCGGACCTTGCCCTCGAAACCGGAATAGGCGTGGATGATGTACCAGCGCGACATGGTTCTTGGTCTTTCCTTACTGCGCGAGGCGGAGGAGTGCGTTGACGATCATATCGAACAACGAATCGATGCCGAGGAAGAAGCTGCCGAGCAGCGTCGTCATGATCATCACCATCACGCCGGTCATGATCGTCTCGCGGCGGCTGGGCCA
>JAIYAA010000173.1 GCA_027489295.1 Sphingomonadales bacterium
CCGCCGGGGAGGGCGGTCCCGGCCACATCCCAGAACGAGGTCTCGATATGGTCGGGCCGGCTGACGACGCCGAGGCCCCAATGCGCCCGCGCGCGCAGCTCGCTGGTGCCCAGCTGCGCCACCGTGCCGATCTGGGCGAGCGCAAAATGGGTGCGCTCCGGGTTGGTCTGGTACCAGTAATGCAGTGCCCCGCGGGTGCTGGCGAGGCCATAGCTGCCGTCGCCGAGCGGGGTGCGGCGGATATCCGCCGCGCTGCCGCCGCCCTGGAAGCCGAGCTGGTAGATGTCCTGGTCGGTCGCGCTCTCCGCCGCGCTGAGCCGCGCGTAGAAATGGAGCGCCGCACTCGGGCGGAAATCGAACGCGGCCATCGCGCTGGCGGTGCGCGTCTCGCCGCGGGTGAACTGGGCGTTCACGCTGGTGAGCAGCAGGTTGGCGGCGGGATCGATGCCCGCCGGCGAGCGCCCCGCCGCGTTCACATGGCGGAACTCGATCGAGCCTTGCTGATAGGTCTGCTGGCTGTTGGCGAAGGCCCGCCTGCCCGCCTGCAGGCCGATGGCCACGCCCCAGCGATCGTCGTCGAACCGCCGCGCCATGCGCAGGCCGATCTGGCCATAGCCGGCGGGCTGGCGATAGCCGCGCGCGCTGCCGTCCAGCCCGGTGATCGCCACCAGCTTCAGCGCGGGGGCACCAGGATCGAAGGCGGACGGCGTCTGTACGTCGATCACCGCGGCGGTCGCGTCGCCGGCGCGTTCGGGGCCGGGCGTCTTGATCAGGCGCACCGCGCCGAAGCCGAAGGCGGGCAGCAGGCCCATCTGCGCGTCGCGGCCATAGGGTAGCGCCTGCGGCATCGCGACGCCGTCGATCGTCACCAGGCTATAGGCGCCGGACAGGCCGCGCACGGCGGTGAACTGGCCGTCGGCGCGGGCGGCGCGATCGATCCCGCCCAGGTCGCCCTGCAGGTTGGTGGTGCGGGTGAGCACGCCGGGCATCCGCGCCAGCGCCTCGGCCAGATTGCGATCGGCCGGGGAGGGGCGATCGCCGGCGAGCGTATCTGCGTCCGGCACCGCCACGCGCGGCAGGCCGGGTTCGGGAGTCTGGAGCGCGCGGCTGCCGGTAACGTAGATCGTCGCTTCCGCGGGCGGCGGCGGAACGGCTGCCCCAGTGCTGCGGCCGGGCGAAAGGCGCGGGCGCGGGACGACAGGGCGGGCGGCGCGGGCGATCGAGACGCCGGCGGTCTGATGCACGACCCGCACCGGCAGGCCGGCTAGCATCTGGGCCAGTGCGCCGTCAAAGTCCGCCGCATCTACCGGTCGCGCGACCATCCCTGCGACGCTTTCGGGCGCGAACAGGATGTTGCGTCCCGATTGGCGGGCCAACGCCAGCAAGGCCCGTTCCAGCGGCTGCGCGGCGAGGACGATCCGGCGCTGGGCGCATGCCGGCACGGGCGCCAGCAGCACCGCCCCCGTCAGCAGCGCAGGGAAGAAGAGCGCGCGGTGCATGGCCCGCCGCACGGCTTCAGCGTCGTTCGATCGCGTAGCCGCCCGCGACGCGCGTCCAGCGCACCGGGTGGATGCTGGCCAGCGCGCTCAGGAACGATTCCACGTCGCCGATCGCATAGGCGCCGCTGATCCGCAGCGTGCCGAGTGCCGGGTCGGCGAGGCGGATGGCGGCGCCCTGCGCGCGAAAGGCGGCGATGGCGTCGCGCAGCGGCGTGTCGGCAAAGGTCAGCCGCCCGTCGCGCCACGACAGCAGTGCCTCGGCATCGACGTGCCGGGTGACGGCGCGGGCGGCGGCCAGCTCCACCGCCTCGCCCGGCGCAGGCTCGGCGAGCAGCGCGTTGGTCGCACGGTCGTGCACCGCGATCGCGCCGCGGGCCAGGATCACGCGGGGCGCGGCGCCCTCGCGTAGGCGAACCGCGAACAGCGTGCCGCGATCGACCACCGTCATCGGGCCCGCGTCGACGCGGAAGTCGCGCAGCTGGTGGACCACGTCGAACACGGCCTCGCCGGTCTCCACCGTGCTGTGCCGGCCGAACCAGCCGATGCGCGCGGTCAGCCGGGTGCCGGGGGCGAGCCATACCTGCGATCCGTCGGCGAGCGCGATCTGGCGGCGTTCGCCGGCGCCGGTGGCATAGTGCGTCGATACCGGCTGGCTCGCCCAGAACAGCGCGAGCGCGGCAAGGGCAGCGCCGGCCAGCCCGCCGCCCCAGGCGAGCGGTCGCAGCGAACCGGTCCGGGCGGGTCGGGGCGCGGCGACCGGTACGGGAGAGGCGGGGGCGGTAAAGCCTCCCAGCGCCGCAGCGGCAGGCGCGGCCTCCCAGGCACGCGCCACCATGTCGGCGGCGGCGGCATGCTCGGGACGCTCGGCCAGCCAGCGGCGAAACTCGGCGCGCTCCTGTGCGGTCAGGCCGGCGCGGGCGCGCTCCAGCCAGCGTGCGGCCAGTTCCAGCGTTGCATCGTCGCTCACCGGGCAGGCTCCGCGAGCATCGCACCCAGCCGGGCCAGGCTGCGCTCGATATGGCGGGACACGGCCTTGGTCTCGATGCCCAGCCGCGCGGCCGCGTCGCGGTGGCTCAGCCCTTCGACGCGGACCAGCAGGAAAGCGTCGCGCGCCACCGGCGACAGCGTCTTCAGCGCCTCCGACAGCGCATGAAGCTCGTCGCGCCCGATCAGCACGCGCTCGGGGTTGTTGGTGCCTTCGTCGAGCAGATCCTCGGCGACGACGACATGGTTCTTCTCCATCCGCGCCTCGCTCCGCCGATGCTTGTCGATCAGCAGGTTAGACGCAGCATGCAGCAGAAATCCCCGCCAGCTGCGAACTTTCTCCGCCTCGGGCCCCATGGCGAGCACCCGCAGGTACACATCCTGCACGAAATCCTCGGCATCCTCCGGCCGCTCGACGCGGCGGCGGAAATAGCTGCGCAGCGCCGAGCGGTGCGCCTCCAGCGGTTCGGCATCGGCGGGTGCAAAGGCGAGCGCCCCTGAAGCGCGCTCCACTCCGCCGCCAAATCCCCTGCGCTTGTTCATCCGCGACGCTCCAGCAGCCATGGCGAGGGTCCTTAGAACGGGGGGATTGCAGTTCCGCGACGGGCCGGGCGGGCGCCGATTCGGGGTGGCGAAGCGAGCGCATGTGCCGACGTTCGATGATGGTTTCGTGACGGAAGAAAAATGATTTTTCGCCCGGGGGAATCCCGGAATTCGCTGCGTCTCCCCTCGCAGGAGCGGGCCGCCCGGCCCGCCACCCAGGGAGGGAATCGAATGACGTTCAGGAACCAGAGGCTGGCGCTGCTCGCCGGCACATCGCTCGCCATCCTGCTGCCGGCGGCGGCGCAGGCGCAGAACGCGCAGGCGACCGACGGCGCTGCCGACATCGTCGTGGTGGGCACCCGGGCCCAGGCAGCCGACGTGCAGATGGCGTCCGACAAGCCGATCGCGGTCTTGTCGAACGAGGATCTGCAGCACACCGCCGTCCACAACGTCGCCGAAGCGCTGGGGCTGATGCCCAGCGTCAACGTGATGAACACCGGCTCGTCCTTTTTCGGCGGGATCGACGGCGCCTCGCGCGGCGAGGGCATGTTCGTCTCGATCCGCGGCCTCAACGCCGAATACAACGTCAACCTGGTCAACGGCGTGAACGTGGCGCAGGGCATGCCCTATAGCCGCCAGGTGCAGCTGAGCCTGCTGCCGCCGTCGGGCCTCAACACCATCGTGCTCAACAAGGTTTCGACCGCCGACATGGACGGCGACGCGATCGGCGGCACCGTCGATTTCCGCACGCCGACCGCGTATGATTTTAGCAAGCCGATGCACTTTGCGATCACCGCATCCGGCCGGATCGAAACCCGCGCCCGCGATTATGGCGACAGCGGGCTGGGCGGCGGCGCCTCGGCGGAGTTTTCCAAGAAGTTCGGCGCGAACGAGACCTTCGGCATCTACGCCAGCGCCTATTATGACGAGCGCCACTTCGCCAACAGCGAGATGGCCGGCGTGATGGCTGCGCAGAATGACGGCGGCTGGGCCTATCTGATCGCGACCGATGCCAAGGGCACGGCCGATCCGACGCTCGATCCGCAGAAGAACATCACCCAGACCGGCGTGAACATCGGCGTGTCGCAGGGCTACACCACGCGCTGGGGCGGCAACGCCTCGCTCGACTGGCGCCCGGACGATACGACGCAAGTCTATCTGCGCGGCACCTATGGCTATGCGAAGACGGCGCAGAACTCGACCTTCAGCCAATATGTCTCGGCCTCCAAGTCGTACAGCCAGCTGGTGGCGAATACCGGTCGCTACGGCCTGAGCGTCGACCAGATCTCGACCCGCGTTTGGTACGAGACCAACCCCGAGATCGCCAAGCTGGCGACGGCCGCGTTCGGCGGATCGAAGCAGTTCGGCGGCTGGAAGGTCTCGCCGCAGCTCTTCTACAGCGAAGGCCACAACAACCGCCCCGATCACATCGAGGCATCGGCGCGCATCAACCAGTCGGACAAGTTCAACAGCGGCAAGAACCGCCCGCTCGGCGGCCTGTCGATGAGCTACCAGGACGGCTTTCCCCAGCCGCTGCTCACCCCCGACATCTACAGCGACCTCAACGATGCCGGCACCCGCCTGCTCGCCCGCCGCGCCGGCCAGCTGACCAAGCAGTTCTCCGGCCAGCGCAAATGGGGCGGCCGCCTCGACATCGAGCGCGAATTCGACGGATCGGCGCTGCGCTCGATCAAGTTCGGCGGCAAGTTCTCCGATTCCACCCGCGACGTGACCAACCGTGACTGGACCAACGATCACCTCGCCAACCTGATCGGCCAAGGCGGGCTGACCTGGGACGGGCTGGGCATCACCAATGGCGAATATGCCGAGGCATTCCCGGGCAAGTACAGCTGGAATCTGCCCAAGGTAAATCAGGACAAGCTCAAGCAGTATTTCTATCAGTACCAGACGGCCAAGAGCTTCGACAGTTGCGACAGCGGCTACAGCTTCACCGACAACCAGAATTGCAACACCCAGCATGGCACCGAGGCGGTGGCCTCGGCCTATGCGATGGCGCATGTGCAAGCGGGCGATGCCGAGATCATCCCGGGCCTGCGCTACGAGCACACGGCGATCCGCAACCGCTTCTGGCTGCTACCCACCGACACCAGCAAGACCGGCAGCTGGTCGAGCAACCGCACCGAATATAACGAGGTGCTGCCCAGCCTGCTGGTCAACTACCGCCCGAGCAGCGATGCGGTCTATCGCGGCTCGCTGTTCTGGTCGTACACGCGGCCGGCCTTCGTCCAGCTGGGCGGCGGCGCGCGCTACAGCGTGAGCGACGACGGCCGGGTGACGATCACCCAGGGCAACCCGAACCTGCAGCCTATCCAGGCGATCAACGCCGACCTCTCGGGCGAGTGGAAGATTGCGCCGGGCGGTTATGTCAACCTGGGCGGGTTCTACAAGAAGCTGCGCAACTACATCTACGATAATGGCAGCGGCTATGTGAACGGGCTGACCACGCCGGTGGGCACCACCATCACGATCACGCCGCAGAACGGCGGCTCGGGCGACGTCTACGGCCTCGAAGCGCAGTTCCGGAAGAAGTTCGTCGAGGCACCTGGCCTGCTCAGCGGCTTCGGCATCGGCGGCAGCGTGACGCGCCAGTGGACCAAGGTCGATATCGGCGGCGGCGTCGAGAAGCGGATCCAGAACGCGCCGGAGATCATGGGCGACGCGCAGGTCTTCTGGGAGAAGGGCCCGATGAGCATCGACGTGATCTACCACTATACCGGCGAGTATATCGCCACCTACAGCGCGCTGGGGCTTCGCAAGTGGGACGATCTGTGGGTGCGCCCGATCCAGACGGTGGACCTGCACGCCGGCTATGACTTCGGTCGGGGCATCCGCACCGACGTGTCGGTCGCGAACCTGTTCGGCGCCTATACTTACTGGTCGCACATCGGCCGCGACACGCTGGCGCTGTCCGATGTCGTCAATTCCGGCACGACCGTGCTGGCAACGGTGAAGTTCGGCTTCTGAGCCGGGCCGGGGGCGCGGCCTAGCCGTGCCCCCAATCGCTGCGGCCTCAGCCGCGCACGTCTTCCTGCACCATGTCGATCTCGCGCACCCCGCGCAGGCGGCGGGCGCTGCTCACCAGCTCACGCAGCTTCTCGCGGCGTTCCCTGGCATATTCGACGTCGCGGACGACCAGCGGGCCGCCGCGCGTCGTCTCGTCCGACGAGGTGATGGTCAGCGTGCCGATGCCCGAGATCTGGTTGACGATCGAATAGTCGAGTCGGACGTCCTTCACCCGGTACAGCTCGATCTCGTCGATCGATTTGCGGACGATGCCGCGATAGAGGACGATGCGATCCTCGGTGACCTCGTAGAGCGTCGACTTGTTCGCGATCCAGCGGACCGCAAGGATCACGAAGCCGATGCCGACAAGGCAGAGCACCACCGTCGCCCATCCCGCGAACGAGCCCTTGAGCCACCCGGCGGTGGAGGATTGGAAGCGATCGATCAGCTGCGCCATGGTGCCATCATAGCCGGGCGGCGCGCGCCCGCAACGGGATTTACCCGGCGGTGTGCGTAAGGAAGCGCGTCCATTCCTCGCGGCTCACCTTCCGGTCGCGATCGGCATCGGTGGTCGTGAAGCTGCGCTCGATCCAGGCCCGCGCTTCGGGCTTGTCGCGATCGAAATCGGCTTCCTTGGCGGTGCGCAGTGCGACCAGCCAGTCGCCGAACTCGGCGGGGTCGAGGCTGCCATCGGCGTTCGCGTCATAGCGGGCGAACTGCGCCGCGACGGGTAACTTGGCGGGATCGGGGCGCGGCGTCGGCTGCGCGGACTCGGCGGCGCTGGGCGGTGCGGCCGAGCTCTCGGCCTGGGGATTCGGCGCGGGCTGCGTGCCGGGCATCGCGCGGTCGCTCGCGGGTGCCGCCGTCTGGCCCGGCCGGGCCGGTTGTGCCGGCATCGCCTGCGGCGCGGGCGTGAGCTGCAGCGCAGCGGCGAGCATCAGGGGCGTCAGCATCGGGTGGTCTCCTTGGAAGACGTAACGGCCGGGCTGCGCCTTCGGTTGCCGCTGTGGCCGGTTCTTGCTAGGCGCGGCCCCGACCCGCCCGGGGCTGCCGGGCACCCCTTTTCCGGACACAAAGGAACGCCATGGTCCCCCGTTATGCCCGCGCCGCGATGACCGACATCTGGTCGTCGGAGTCGCGCTTCGCCATCTGGTTCGAGATCGAGGCGCACGCCACGCAGGCGCTCGCCGATCTGGGCGTGGTGCCGCAGAGCGCCGCCAAGGCGCTGTGGGACTGGTGGGCGACCAAGCCGGCGATCGACGTCGCCGCGATCGACGCGATCGAGGCGGTGACCAAGCATGACGTGATCGCCTTCCTCACCTGGGTGGCGGAACAGGTGGGCGAGGAAGCCCGCTTCATGCACCAGGGCATGACCAGCTCCGACGTGCTTGATACCTGCCTGGCGGTGCAGCTCGCCCGCGCCAGCGACCTGCTGCTGGCCGATATCGACGCGCTGCTGGAAGTGCTCGAGCGCCGCGCCCGCGAGCACAAGATGACGCCGACGATCGGCCGCAGCCATGGCATCCATGCCGAGCCGGTGACCTTCGGCCTCAAGCTCGCCGAGGCGCATGCCGAGTTCCAGCGCAACAAGGCGCGCCTGCTCGCCGCCCGTGCGGACATCGCCACCTGCGCGATCTCGGGCGCGGTCGGCACCTTCGCCAATATCGACCCGCGCGTGGAAGAGCATGTCGCGGCGAAGCTGGGCCTCGCGATCGAGCCGGTCTCGACCCAGGTGATCCCGCGCGATCGCCACGCGATGTTCTTTGCAACCCTGGGCGTGATCGCCTCGTCGATCGAGCGCCTCGCGGTGGAAATCCGCCACCTGCAGCGTACCGAGGTGCTGGAGGCCGAGGAATATTTCTCGCCGGGCCAGAAGGGTTCGTCGGCGATGCCGCACAAGCGCAACCCGGTGCTGACCGAGAACCTGACCGGCCTTGCCCGCATGGTGCGCGGCTATGTCACCCCGGCGCTGGAGAATGTGGCGCTGTGGCA
>JAIYAA010000324.1 GCA_027489295.1 Sphingomonadales bacterium
ACTCGGCGCGCTGCTTCTTGTACGCGGTCGTGTTCATGTTGGCGATGTTGTTCGAGATCACGTCGACATTGGTCTGCTGGGCCAGCATGCCGGTCGCGGCGATGGAAAGCGTACGCATGAATGGGTTTCCTTCGTGAAATTCAGCCGACGCGGCCAAGCTTGTCGATCGCGCTCTTGCGCATGTCCGACATCGAGTTGGAGAGGCTCTGGCTGGTCTGATAGGCGCGCAGGATCTGGATCATGTCGGTCGTCTCGACGATCGCATTGACGTTCGATCCCTCGACGCCGCCGCTCACCAGCTTGGTGGCGCTGGCCGGCAGCTCGCGCCCGCCGGTGGCGGTGAACATGCCGTTGCCGCGCGGATCCACCACCGCCTCGTCGTTGAACACGGTCACCGCGATGCGGCCGAGCGGGCCGTTCTCGCCCATCACCGTGCCGTCCGCATGCACGTTGACCTTGCCGGCCTCCTCGGCCGGGATCTTGATCGGCTTGCCGCCCTCGCCCAGGATTACCTGGCCGCCGGCGGTGGCAAGCTCGCCGCTCTCCAGCACCTTCACATAGCCCGCGCGCGTGTAGGCGGTGGTGCCGTCGCCGGCCTGCACCGCCAGATAGCCGGGGCCGTCGATCATCACGTCGAGCGGATTGCCGGTCGGCTGGAATGCGCCGTTCGAGGCGTCGTGCACCGCGCCGTAATCGAGCACGAACGACGTCTTCTCGGCGGGTTTCACCGCGCTTTCGGTGTTCTCCACATATTCGCGGAACACCGGCTGCTCGCGCTTGAATCCTACCGTATTAATGTTGGCGAGGTTGTTCGCCACCACGTCCATCCGGCGCCTGAGCGCCTGCTCCTGGCTGAGGAGCACATAGGAAGAGATGTCCACCGGACCGTCCTTCGAAAAATGGTCACTAGGCAGAAATTGCCGGGTGACGCTTCTATAATAGAGGGAAATCGGACGTGCGGACGCCGCGGCCGATATTTCGGAAGGTCCAGGGAATCTATGTCGGCCGAGATCGTCGAGGATAAGGGTACGCCGGACGCCCCGGCGCCCAACAAGAAGAAGAAGCTGATCATCATCGGCGCCGCGACCGCGGCCGCCCTGACGCTCGGCGGCGGCGGCGCGGCTTTCCTGATGGGCGGCAAGAGCACGGCCAAGACCGAGGCGCACGGCGAAGAGGCCGCGGCCGACGAAGGACACGGCGAAGGCGAAGCCAAGGCCGAAGGCGAAGGCGGCAAGGAAGGCGAAGGCAAGGGCAAGTTCGTCGACGTGCCCACCGTCTCGGTGAACCTGCGCTCGCCCGATGGCTCCGCCAAGTTTCTCAAGCTGCACCTGATGCTGGTGCCCGGCCCCAAGACCACCGACGCCGCGCTCAAGGAAAAGCTGCCGATGGTGCTCGATGCCTATCAGCCCTTCCTGCGCGAGCTGCGGCCCGAGGACCTTGGCGGATCGGCGGCGGTGTTCCGGCTGAAGGAAGAGCTGATGGTGCGCGCCACCCGGGTGCTCGGCCCCGGCATGATCAAGGAAGTGCTCATTCAGGACCTGATCCAGCAATGATCGATCTCGACGACTTCGACCTTCCCGATCCGCCGGCAGCGCCGATGGGCGGCGACATCGGCAATTTCGATCAGGCAGATATCGACGCGCTGTTCGGCGGCAGCGAGCCGGTCCTGAAGAAGAAGGGCCTGCGCGCCGTTCTGGAATCGAAGGTCATCAGCCACGAACGGCTGCCGATGCTGGAAGTGGTGTGCGACCGCGTGGTCCGCAGCTTCGCCAGCTCGATGCGCAACATGACCTCGGACGCGATCGATGTAAGCCTGGAGGAAGTGACCTCGGCCCGGTTCGGCGAGTTCATGAACCGGGTGATGCTGCCGGCGATGGTCGGCGTCTTCAAGGTCACGGAGTGGGAAAGCTACGGCCTGATCACCGTGGAATCCGGCCTGATCTATTCGGTGGTCGATGCGCTCCTCGGCGGGCGTGGCAGCAACTCGCCGACGATGATCGACGGCCGCGCCTTCACGCCGATCGAGACCTCGCTCGTGTCGCGTGTGCTGGAAACCGCGCTGCGCGACTTCGCCGACGCCTTCAATCCGATCGAGCCGGTGACGATGAAGCTGGAGCGCATCGAGACCAACCCGCGCTTCGCGGCGATCGCCGCCACCTCGAACATCTGCGCCATCGCCACCTTCCGCGTCGACATGGACGGGCGCGGCGGCTGCTTCACCCTGGTGTTTCCCTACGCCACGCTGGAGCCGGTGCGCCACAAGCTGCTCCAGCGCTTCATGGGCGAGAAGAGCGGCCGCGACAGCATCTGGGAGGCGCACATGGCCTCCGAGATCCGCAAGACCAACGTGACCGTCAACGTGCTGCTCGGCGAAAAGGCCGTGCCCCTGGCAGAGCTGGAAGAGCTGCAGGTCGGCCAGACCATCGCCTTCGACAAGAGCCCCGACGACGCGCTCGACATGGCGTGCGGCGAGATCAAGCTCGCCCAGGCCCAGATCGGCCAGCGCAGCGGCCGCGTCGCCGTGCGCCTGGTCAACGACGTCTCCCGCACAAGGAAGAGAGTATCATGAGTATCGCGCTTTTCGCCAATGTGCTGACGATCATCCTGTGCGTCGCGGTGCTCGTGCAGAGCATGCGGATGATGCGCAGCCTGCGCGCCGTGAAGGACGGCGCCCTCACCGATGTGGTGAAGGCGCTCGATCACGCGACGGTCCAGGCGCGCAGCGTGCTGTCCGACATGAAGCAGACGCTGGGCACCGATTGCGCGCGCCACGCCCGCCTGGTGGAACAGGCGCGCGACCTGCGCGACGA
>JAIYAA010000244.1 GCA_027489295.1 Sphingomonadales bacterium
ACCGAATAGGTGCCGTCCTTCTGAATGTTGGCATGCAGCCGTTCGTTGACGAAGCGGCTCTGCTGGTCGTCGATATATTTGCCCGGGAGCGCGCAGAGCAGGTAATAATTGAGCGCCGGACGGCAGGACGAACAGCCGTCGGGCGTCGACCAGTGCAGCCGCTGCATCACCTCGGGAATGGCGCGCATCCCTTGCTCGACGATCGCGCGGCGCACCTCGTCATGGCCGTAGCTGGTGCATTTACACATCGTTTTGGGACCGGCCTGCACGCCGTCTTCGCCCAGCGTCAGCGCCAGCAGGGTCTCGACGATGCCGGTGCACGATCCACAACTGGCGGAGGCCTTGCACCCGGCACGCACCGCATCCAGGCTGCATGCACCGCCCGCGATGCTCGCGACCACCTGCCCCTTGGAAACGCCGTTGCAGCCGCAGATCTCGGCATCGTCCGAGAGCGCCGCAACGGCCGCCTTAGGGTCCGCCAGCCCCCCTCCCGAGGCGAAGGCCTGGCCGTAGATCAGCACGTCGCGGATGGGCGCGACGTCCTCGCCCTTCTTGAGCAGGTCGAAGTACCAGCCGCCATCGCCGGTATCGCCGAACAGCACCGCGCCGATGATGCGGTCGTCCTTGAGCACCACCCGCTTGTAGACGCCGCGCGCCGCGTCGCGCAGCACGATGTCCTCGCAGCCCTCGCCGCCGGAGAAATCGCCCGCCGAGAACACGTCGAGCCCGGCGACCTTGAGCTTGGTCGACGTGACCGAACCCCGATAGGGATTGGCGCGCGCCACCAAGCCGTCGGCGAGGCTGCGGCACATGTCCCACAGGGGCGCCACCAGCCCATAGCATTGGCCGTCATGCTCGACGCACTCGCCCACCGCGAGCACGTCCGCATCGCTGGTCACCATATGATCGTCGACCTGGATGCCGCGGCCCACCGCCAGTCCTGCCTCGCGGGCGAGCTTCACCGAGGGGCGGATGCCGACGGCCATCACCACCAGCTTCGCGGGAAGCAGACGGCCATCCTTCAGCTGCACGCCCTCGACCTTGCCCTCGCCGAGGATCGCGGCAGTATCGGCGCCGGTCAGGATGGTTTGCCCCCGCGCCTCGAGCGCCGACTTGAGCAGCCATCCCGCCGCCTCGTCGAGCTGTCGCTCCATCAACGTCGGCATCAGGTGGAGCACCGTGACCTTCATGCCGCGCAGCGTGAGGCCGTGCGCCGCCTCCAGCCCGAGCAGGCCGCCGCCGATCACCACCGCCTCGCCACCGTCCGCCGCCGCCGCCAGCATCCGATCGACATCCGCCATGTCGCGGAAGCTGATCACGCCGGGCAGGTCGTGGCCGGGCACGGGGATGATGAACGGATCGGAGCCGGTGGCGATCAGCAGCTTGTCATAGCCAGTGACGCGGCCAGACTTCGCCGTGACGGTCCGCGCGGCACGGTCGATCGCCACCACCGGATCGCCCGCCACCAGCTCAATGCCGTGCTGCGCATACCAGGCGTGATCGTTGATCACGATCTCCTGGAACGTCTTCTCACCGGCCAGCACCGGCGACAGCATGATGCGGTTGTAATTAACGTGCGGCTCGGCGCCGAAGATGGTTACGCGGAAGCGCGTGCCGTCCCGCGCGAGCAGTTCCTCCACCGCCCGGCAGCCGGCCATGCCGTTGCCGATGACGACCAGATGCTGGCGCGCCTCTACCGATGGATCCGCCTCGGCGGGATGCGCGTCGGCATGGGTCGCAATGGCTTCGATAAACTCCATCCGATTCGCTCCAAAACGAAAAAAGCCGCCATCCGGCGCCCGGTCCCGAAGGACCGCGCGCTGGATGGCGGCTTTGCCATCAACAGGACCACGTCGCGCCCATCTTCGGGCTGGCGTGGCTATGTGCGAAGGACAGCCTTGTCCTCCGCGTTGCAACATAGACCGAATTTCGAGATCGCTCAAGCGATTCCTCGAGGGTTCCTGCCCGATCCGGGCGGGAATCAATCAATAGCTCCAGTCCATCTGCAGCCAGAACTTGCTGGTATCGGTCGCCAGCCGATCGGCCTCGTACCGGGCATAACGCGCGGAGAGCAGCGTCTTCTTCACTTTCACGGTGGCGAGCAGATCGATCTCGTCGCCATAATGCCGGTCAAGCCGATCGCTTTCAAACCGGTGCCAGGTTGCCTGCAGGGTCAGCGCGTCGACCCTGCCCAACTTCTTCCAGCCATAGCCGCCGCCGGCATAGAGATCGCGCACGCCGTCCGGCGGGGTGGTCAGGAACTTGTCGGCCCAGCCCTGGAACTTGAAGTTGGTGCCGAGCGGCATCTGGAAGCTGGTGAGCGTCGCCCCCTTGTCGGCGCCGAGCACTTCGTAGCCGCCGTTCAGCTTCCAGCCGCGCACGTCCAGCGTCGCATCCGCCAGCCAATAGTCGGCGGTGTAGCGATTGGGGTTGCGATGATAGTCGGACTGGGTCGCCCAGCTGAGCTGGTAGCTCAGCTGCACCTTAGGCCCAAGGGCACGGCTGCCCGCCAGACGCCCGCCATAGGTCTGGCTGGCCAGGCGATAGCCCTGCACTTCGGGCTCGTCCTGGTCGACCAGATAGGCGAAGCCGGTCAGCGTGCCGATCGGCGTTGCAGCGGAGAGATTGGCGAACACATTGTTGCCGCCCACGCCCCGCTGCCGCGCGCCGCGCCCGTCGGTGCCCCAGATGGTGCGCACATCCCAGGCATAGGTGATGTCGAGCTTCACGCCCTTGAGCGGTACTACCTCGCCGCGCACCGCGTCGAACGTCTGCGCGTTGTTGCGAAAGCCGACATTGCCGACGAAACGCTCATCGTCCAGCGCGATCCGCTGCCGCCCGGCGGTAACGGTAAGCGGCCGCGTGCGGTATTGCAGTTGCGCGCGGTAGATCGCGACATCCTGCGGATCGGCGACCAGCGGCCGGGTCGCGGCGCCGTGCAGCCCGTCATAATAGTCGCCGACCAGCGCCAGATTGCCCTGTGCCTCGCCCAACACCGCCCATGGGCCGCGGTGCAGTTCGGCACCGGCGCGCACGCGCAACGTCCACGCATCCGCCGTCTGGGCGAGCCCATCCTGGTCGACATGCTCATAGCGGGTGCGCGCCTCGATCAGCGGCTTCACCGCAATGTCCTGGGCACAGGCCGGCCCTGCGACCGCCAGCGCGGCCGCCGTGGTGAAGATCACTCGCATGAAAGTCCCCCCCAAAAATGGGGCGGCGCATTTGGTATCGCGCCGCCCTCCCCTCCGACTTAGATGCGCGCGCCGCTCGTCCAGCGGGCGCGCCACGATGCCTTGACCAGCGTGAGGCCCAGCAGCGCGGCCAGCGCGAGCCCGGCGAAGATCAGGAAGCCCGGCGCGAAGCTGCCCGCCAGTTGCTTGGCAACGCCGAGCGAGGAGGCGAGATAGAAGCCCCCGATCCCGCCGGCCATGCCGACCAGCCCGGTCATCACGCCGATCTCCGCCTGAAAACGCTGGGGCACCAGCTGGAACACCGATCCGTTACCGGTCCCCAGCGCCAGCATCGCGACGACGAAACAGCCCAGCGCCGCCGGCAGGGTCGGCGCAACGCTGACGCCCATCAGCGCGGCAGCGGCGACCAGAAACACCACAGAGAGCGTTTTCACGCCGCCGATCTTGTCGGCCAGTGCGCCACCCAGCGGCCGGACCAGCGATCCCGCGAACACGCAGGCGGCGGTACAATAGCCGGCGACGATGGTCGTCAGCTTGAACTGATCGGTGAAATAGATCGGCAGCGACGCCGCCAGCCCGACGAACCCACCGAAGGTGACGGCGTAGAAGCCCATCAGCCACCACGCGTCCGCCGATTTCAACGGATGCAGATATTCGACCAGCGTCTTGGGCGCGGGCGCGTTCGGCGCATCCTTGGCCATCGCCAGATACAGCAGGAAGACGATGCCCAGCGGAATGCACGCCAGCCCCAGCACGGCGTTCCAGCCAAACAGCTTGGCAAGCGCCGGCGCGAACAGGGCGGCGAGCACCGTGCCCGAATTGCCCATCCCGGCCAGGCCCATCGCCTTGCCCTGGTGCTCGGCCGGGTACCAGCGGCTCGCCAGCGGCAATGCGATCGCAAAGCTCGCACCGGCAAAGCCGAGGATCACGCCCAGCGCCAGCGTGCCGCCAAAGCTGTTCACGCCCAGCAGATAGGCGGACAGCAGCCCGCCAATCACGATCATCTGGCTGATCGCGCCCGAGCGCTTCGGCCCGATGCGGTCGACCAGCAGGCCGTTGACCACGCGCAGCAAGGCACCGGCGAGCGTCGGCGTCGCTACCATCAAACCCTTTTGCGCGGCGGTGAGATGCAGCGTCTTGGCGATATCGGGCGCGAGCGGGCCGAGCAGCACCCACACCATGAAGGCGAGATCGAAATAGAGAAATGCGGCGACCAGCGTCGGCCAGTGCCCGCTGCGCCAGAAGCTGCCGTCGCTTGTCGTGCTGGTAGGTTCGTGCACACGTCGATCCAGAAATGCCGTTGCCATGATGACTTCCCCGATGCCGATCTGAAAAGGACAAGAAAAAAGCCGCTCGCCGGACGTTCGCGTTGGCGCGAAATCCGGTCAGCGGCTTTGCTGCGTTCAGAGGGGGAGGCAGGCCCCGGCGTTGGGGTGCTCTCCCGATGGGCGCGCATCCTTGCGCGACGGCCGGATCATTGCGCGAAACGAGCTTTGCTGCAAGCGCGAAGTTGCGGCGGGTGTAGGCCCGTGTGTGTGTGTTACTCGCGCGGTCGGACGAACCCCGCCAGATACGTGTCCAGCTGCTCTGGATCGAACACGCGGCCATCGAAGAACCGATCCGGCCCAAGCGTCAGCGCGCCGCGATGTGCGCCGACGCCGATCGGCGCGGTCACCGCGCCTTCCAGTTTCATGCTCGCGCCCGGCATCGCTTCGCCGCTGGCGCCCAGCGCGCGACGATAGATGTCGGGCCGGAACACCGCGCCGGCCGCAGCCTCTGCCTCGGCGCTCGGCTCGGCCTGCTTCCAGCGGACGAGCTGCGAATAGATCCACAGCGCCTGGCTGCGCCACGGAAAGGCGGTCGCCTCGCGGTGGAACAGCAGGAAATCGGGTTGCTCGACGACCGGCGCATCGGCGCGCGGGAGCACCTGTCCTGCAAGCCCCGCCTCGATCAGCTCGGCCGGTTCGCCGACATATGCGGACCGCGCCAGCAACGCCGCCAACTCCTCTCGGTTCGCAGGGTCATCGCACCAGCGCGCCGCTGCCGCCAGCGCCAGCAGCAGTCGGTCGACCGTCTCGGCATTGGCGTCCATCCAGTCTGTGCGCAGCGCCAGCACCTTCTCCACGCCGCGCTGCCAGATCCGCGCGCCGATCGCCACCGCCTCGGCCAAGCCTTGCGCGATCGCCGCCGCCGGCCACGGATCGCCGGCGATGAACCCGTCGATCTCGCCCAGCCGCATCGCCTCCACGGTCAGCGAGGGCGGCAACACGCGCAGCACTACGTCGCGATCGGGATCGACGCCGACGCTGCCCAGCCAATAGCGCAGCATCAGCGCATGTCCGGAAAAGCGGTGGACGATGCCGATGATCGGCTTGCGCTTGAACAGCCCGATCGCCGCGGAGAAATCATGCCCCGTGCCCAGCGGATCGGCGAGCCGCGCCGGCAGGTCCTGCTCCAGCGCCGCGGCGAACTCGCCCGACATCACCAGCATGTTGCCGTTGCTGTTGAGCTTGAACGGTGCCGATAGCGCCGCCGGCTGCTGGCTGAGCCCCAACGTCACCGCCACGGCCAGCGGGGCCAGCATCTGCGCCGCCTGCACCTGGCCATAGACCAGCCGGTCGCGCAAGGTCGCCCAGCTGGTCGTCCGCACCAGTTCCAGATCGATGCCCTGTGCCTCGGCGAACCCCTTTTCGCGCGCGGCGACCAACACCGCGCTGTCGGTAAGCGGCAGGAAGGCGGCGCGGATCGGCGTCATGCATTGCCTCCACCGAGCAGGCTGCTGGCGGTGATCAGCGCCTCCGCCACATCGACGAGCCGGCGGCCCTGGTTCATCGCCGTCGAGCGCAGCAGCGCATAGGCATCGGCTTCGTTCAATCCGCGCTGTGCCATCAGAATCGCCTTGGCCTTGTCGATTGTCTTGCGGTTGGCGAGCGCGGTGCGCGCCTCGTCCAGTTCGCTCTGCATGCGGGAAAAGGCCGTGAACCGCCGCACTGCCAGTTCCAGAATCGGCTTCACCCGATCCTTGCGCAATCCGTCCACGACATAGGCGGACACGCCCGCATCGATCGCCGCGCCAATCATCGTGTCATCGGATTGGTCCACGAACATCGCGATCGGCTTGGCGAGCGCACGGCTCACGAGCAGCATTTCCTCCAGCGTGTCGCGGCTCGGGCTGCCCAGATCCATCAGAACGACGTCGGGCGCCATGCGCTCGATCCGCGCGACAAATGCCCCGCGCGGCGGCACGAAATGAATATCGTCATACCCCGCCTCGCGCAGGCCCTCTTCGAGGACCGATGCGCGGGCTCCGCTGTCATCGACAATGACGATCCGCACCCCAGCGCCTTTCGCAGTTGCAAAATGAACTGGCAGCAAAGCGCAGGCGCGTCAAATGGGCACCGATCGAGCAGGACACCGACCGAGTGCAGGCGGCGTTAACCTCGATATCGATTTAAGCCGCCAAGAACGGAAACTTGACACCCAAGCCTCCGCGCAACTGCTGGCGGCGGCGCACGGCTATGCCGGCCGCTAGAGCGCCAAATGTGGCGTTGAAGGTGCGGCCAGCTTCTACCAACAAA
>JAIYAA010000226.1 GCA_027489295.1 Sphingomonadales bacterium
GCCCATGGCGGGGCGGGCGGGGGCAGGGGCCAGCGTCGCCATCAGCGCACCCGTGCGCCGGCGGCATCGACGACCTGCTCGCCGTCTTCCTTGGCGAAGGCGCCCTGCTGCGGGGCGGGCAGCAGCTCCAGCACCCGCTCGGAGGGGCGGCACAGCGCGACGCCCTGCGGGCTTACCACCAGCGGACGGTTGATCAGGATCGGGTGGGCCATCATCGCGTCGACCAGCGCGTCGTCGTCCAGCGCGGGATCGTCGAGGCCGAGCTCCGCATAGGGCGTGCCCTTTTCGCGCAGCAGGTCGCGCGGGGTCATCCCGGCGCGCGCGATCAGGTCGACCAGCAGCGCGCGGGCGGGCGGCGTCTTCAGATATTCGATCACATGCGGCTCGATGCCGGCATTGCGGATCATCGCCAGCGTGTTGCGCGAGGTGCCGCAGTCGGGATTGTGATAGAGGATGATGTTGGTCGTCATCGGGAATTCCTTCAGCAGCAGGAGAGATCGGCGACCAGCGGCGCGCAAAGCTCGGCGCTTCCCTGGCAGCAGTCGCGGGCGAGAAAGACCATCAGTCCGCGCAGCCGGCCAAGGTCGGCATGCTGGACGAAGCTGCGCCCCTGCTTCTCGGCCTGGACCAGCCCGGCGCGGGCCAGCACCGCGAGATGGGTGGAGAAGGTGCTCTGCGGCAGCCCCATCGCCTCGGCGAGCGCGCCGGTGGCCAGCCCGTCAGGCGCGTGGCGGACGAGCAGGCGGAAGGTCGCCAGCCGGGTGGGGTGGGCAAGCGCCGCCAGCGCGGCAAGGGCGTCATCTTCGGTCATGCATCGGCTTTACCCGATGCATTGACCTGCGGCAAGATCCATCGGGTTATGCCGATGGGATCCGGCGGCGGGTCCATAACCCGGAATTAACCCTCGACCGCCATGGTGGCCGCTGGAAATTTCCACCGGGGCCCCATGGACGACCTGCTGCAGGACTTCATCGCCGAGACGCGCGAGACGCTCGATGCGCTTTCGGGCGAGATCGTCGCCTGGGAGTCGCAGCCCGACGACCGGGCGCGGCTCGATGCCATCTTCCGTTTCGTCCACACCGTGAAGGGCAGCTGCGGCTTTCTCGACCTGCCGCGGCTGGAACGGCTCGCCCATGCCGCCGAGGACGTGCTGGCGCAGGTGCGTGACGGCGCGCGGGTGCCGGACCGGGCACTGGTCAACGCGGTGCTCGCGGTCGTCGACCGGATCGGCGAGATCGTCGAGGCGATCGACGCCGGCGCCGCGCTCGATGACAGTGGCGAGGAACTGCTGATCGCGGCGCTGGCGGAAGGATCGGAAGAGATCGTGCTGCCGACCGCGATTGCCCAGCGCGCGCCGTCGCGCAGCGTGCGGCTTGGCGTCGACCTGCTCGACCGGATGATGAGCGGCATGTCCGAGATGGTGCTGGCGCGCAACGAACTCGCCCGGCGGCTGCGGATCGGCGAGATCGATCCGGCGGTCGAGGCGGCGCTCGAACGGCTTTCGCTCACTGTCGGCGAGATGCGCGACACCGTTACCCGCACCCGCATGCAGAAGATCGATGCGCTGTTCTCGCCGCTGCCGCGGATGGTGCGCGATACCGCCGGAGGCCTGGGCAAGTCGGTGCTGCTGCAGATCGACGGCGCGGATGTCGAGCTCGACCGCGAGATGATCGAGGTGATGCGCGATCCGCTGGTCCACATCATCCGCAACGCGATCGACCACGGCATCGAGGCCCCGGCCGAGCGCCGCGCCGCCGGCAAGCGCGAGGCGGGGCGGCTGAGCGTCTCGGCGCGCCAGTCGGGCAACCAGATCATCATCGAGATCGCCGATGACGGCCGCGGCGTCGACGTCGATCGGCTGATCGCCAAGCTGGCGGCGACCGGGGTGCGGTCCGAACGCGACCTGCGCGCGCTGCCCGAGGCGGCGAAGCTGGAGCTGATGTTCCACCCGGGCCTGTCGAGCAAGGACACGGTGTCCGAGATCAGCGGCCGCGGCGTGGGCATGGACGTGGTGAAGGCCAGCATCGACCAGATCGGCGGCCGGGTGGCGCTGGACAACGCACCCGGCAAGGGCCTGCGCATCGCCATTCATGTGCCGCTGACGCTGTCGATCATCTCGGCGATCCTCGTCGGCGCCGGGCGCCAGCGCTTCGCCATTCCGCGCCAGTCGATCGAGGAGATCGTCAGCGAGCGGGGGCAGGCGATCCGCATCGACGTGCTGGGCGGCACCCCGATCGCCACCGTGCGCGACCGGCGGATGCCGCTGCTCGATCTCGGCGCGCTGCTCGACGTGCGGCGCGCGGCGCAGGATGGGCCCCGCATGCTGGTGATCGTGGGCGTGGGCAGCGGCAGCTACGCGCTCGCGGTCGATACCGTGCTCGACAATGAGGAACTGGTCATCAAGCCGGCCTCGCCGGCGGTGATGGCGACCGGCATCTATGCCGGGCAGACCCTGCCCGATTCCGGGCTGCCGATGCTGCTGCTCGATTGCGCCGGGCTCGCGCGGGTCGCCGGGCTCGATTTCAGCCGGGATCTCGGCGAGGCGTTCGACGAGGCGGCCCCGGTGCCCGACGTGCCCGGCCTGCCGGCCCTGCTGTTCGACGATCTCGACGGCGTCCGCCGCGCGGTACCGCTGGCGGCGGTCGACCGGGTGGAGCAGGTATCGGCGGCACAGGTGCGGCAGGCGGCGGGCAGCTATAGGCTGGCGATCGACGGCCGCATCCTGCCGCTGGCGATGCAGGGGCCGCTCGACGGGCGCGAGAAGCTGAGCGTCCTGCGGCTCAAGGACGAGGATGCCGAGGTCGCCTATGCGATCGACGCGGCGATCGAGATCGTCACGCTGCCGGCGACCATCGCCCCGGCGCGTAGCCCCGGGCCCGCGGCCGGCGTCGCGCTGATCGAGGGCGAGCAGGTCGAACTGCTCGACGTGCTGTGGGTGTTCGACGCGCATGTCGATCGCGTCGCGGCGGCCGATGCGCCGCTGTGCCTGCTGGCGGGCGACAAGGATGGCTGGCTCGCTACCTTCGTGCGGCCCTTGCTGGAGACGGCGGGGTACCGCGTCGCGGTGTCGCTGGCGCCGGGCGAGGAGCCGGCGGTGGTGCTGGCCGCCGACGCGGCGGAGCCGTCGGTGCGGACCGCGCCGGTGGTGCGGCTGCGGCGCAAGCGCCAGGCCGAACCGGGCGACGACAGCGTCTATCGCTACGACCGTGCCGGGCTGCTGTTCGCGCTCGAGGCGCGGGTGGCCCAGCGGGGGGACCGATAATGGCACAGCAGCTCTATCTGATCGCCGAGGTCGCCGGGCGGACCGTCGCGATCGATTCGGACCAGGTCGAATCGGTGGTCGATATCGGCGAAGTGACCGCCGTGCCGCGCGCTGCCAAGCCGATCCGCGGGCTCGCCGCGCTGCGCAGCCGGGTCGTGACCGTGGTCGATACCGATGCCGTGCTGGGCCTCGACGGCTGCACGCTCGCCCGGCGCGCGGTGATCACCCAGCTCGACGGGCATCATTATGCCATGCTGGTCGACACGCTGGACGACGTCGCCCCGTTCGACTTGCGGCCGCTGGCCAGCGGCGTGGCGCTGGAAGGCAATTGGCGCGCGGCCGCGCGGGGCCTGATCGAACGCGACGGCGAGCCGATCCTCGTCGTCGATCTCGCCGCGCTGGTTCCGGCCTCGTCGCTGCTTTCCTGACTCCAGGATTAACGCGAAACTTACGTCTGGCGGTTATTATCGAACGACAAAGACGCCTGCCAGGGGACCAGGGACCATGAAGACTTGCCTCGTCGTGGACGATTCGAAAGTAATTCGAAAAGTCGCCCGGCATATCCTCGAGACGCTCGATTTCGAAGTTCGCGAAGCCGGCGACGGTCGCGAGGCGCTCGATTCGTGCCTGGCCTCGCCGCCCGACGTGGTGCTGCTCGACTGGAACATGCCGGTGATGAGCGGCATGGATTTTCTGCGCGCGCTCCGGAATTCCGGTCTCGAGCGACGGCCCAAGGTGGTGTTCTGCACCACCGAGAACGGCATGGCCTATATCCGCGCCGCGATCGAGGCGGGGGCGGACGAATATGTCATGAAGCCGTTCGATCGCGAGACGCTGGAAAGCAAGTTGCAGATCGTGGGCGTCGCCTGACTTTCCTTCCGCCGGAGCGCGATCGCGTGACGAGCCAGCCATCCTCGCAGTTCCTTGAGCCGGCGCTCGCCGGACAGCACGGGCGCGTGCTGATCGTCGACGATTCGGTCGTCGCGCGATCGGTGCTCACCCGGATGGTCGAGGGCACATCCCGCTTCCGCGTCGTGGCGGCCCTCGGCGACGCGCGCGCGGCGCTCGATTTCCTCGGGCGTGCGGAGGTGGACATCATCCTGCTCGACATCGCCATGCCCGGTATCGACGGCCTCACCGCGTTGCCGGACGTGGTGGCGGCGGGGAAGGGCGCCAAGGTGTTGATCGTCTCTTCCTCCGCCGACGATGGCGCTGCGGCCACGCTGCAGGCGCTGGCGCTGGGCGCGGCCGACACGCTGGTCAAGCCCGGCGCCGGCGCCTTTGGCGGCCGCTTCGCCGAGGTGCTGGGGGATCGCCTTTCGCGGCTGCTCGACATGCCCGGCGAACAGCATGCCGCGGTCGCGGCCGCACCGGCGCCGCGGGCATCGAGTGCCGGCGTGCAGCTCGATGCGTTCCAGATCGTCGCGATCGGCGCCTCCACCGGCGGCATCCACGCACTCAGCCAGCTGTTCCGCGAGATCCCGGCGAGCTTTCAGCTGCCGATCCTGGTAACGCAGCATCTGCCGCCGACCTTCATGTCCTATTTCGCCGCCCAGCTCGCGGTGCTCGGCGGCCGTCCGTGCGACGTGGCTGCGGACCGGATGCGGATCCGGCCGGGCCGCATCGTGATCGCGCCGGGGGAGGCGCACATCAAGGTGGTGCGCACCTCCGACGGGGCGGCGATCCGGCTGAGCACCGAATGGGCGCGCAGCGGGTGCATGCCCTCGGTGGACCCGATGTTCGACAGCGTCGCCGAGGTGTTCGGCCCGCGCGCGCTGGGCGTGGTGCTGAGCGGCATGGGACGCGACGGCTGCGAAGGTGCGGGCCGCCTCGTCGAGGCCGGTGCCAAGGTGCTGGTGCAGGATCAGGCAAGCTCGGTCGTCTGGGGCATGCCCGGCGCGGTAGCGACGGCGGGGCGGGCCAGCGCGGTGCTGCCCCCCGACGAAATCGGTCGGCTGATCGGCCGGGGAGGGGCGCGATGATCGGGGATACGGCGCCCAGCGGTGGGGCGATGCAGCTGATCGGCTCGCTGCTGGAGCAGCGCACCGGCCAGCAGATCGCCGCCAACCGCGCCTGGCGGATCGAGACGGCGCTGAAGCCGGTGCTGCGCGAACGGGGACTGCCCAGCCTCGATGCGCTGGTAGGGCAATTGCTGGGCTCGCGGTCGGGGGAGCTCGCGGATCAGGTGGTGGACGTACTCCTCAATCAGGAAACCAGCTTCTTCCGCGACGTGGCGGTGCTGGATCAGGTCGCCGCAGCGGCGGTGGCGATGCAGGCCGAGATCGGCCATCGGCGGCTGCGAATCTGGTCCGCCGGGTGCTCCACCGGGCAGGAACCGCTATCGCTTGCCATGCTGTTCGCCGAAAAGGCGGAGTCCTTTCCGATGCCGCCGGAGATCGTCGCCACCGATGTTTCCCCTGCGGCGATCGCGCGCAGCAAGGCCGGCCGCTATTCGCAGTTCGAGATCCAGCGCGGGCTGCCGGTGCGGCGCATGGTCGAATGGTTCGAGACGGTCGATGGCGAGTGGGTGGCCCGGCAGGAGCTGGTGCGGCGCGTGCAGTTCCGCCAGCAGAACCTCACCGCCGATGCCCCGCCGCCGGGCAAGTTCGACCTGATCCTGTGCCGCAACGTGATGCTCTACTTCTCGCTGCCGCTGCGCCGGCAGGTGTTCGACCGGCTGGCGAGCGGGATCCGGCCGGGCGGCCTGCTGGTGCTCGGCGCGGGCGAGACGGTGATCGGGCTGACCGACCATTTCACCCCCAGCGAGGTGTTTCGCGGATTCTACCGCGCGGTCGATCCGGCCGCGGCACCGCTCGCCGCGGCAGGTTGATCCGAGGATTTGCCAGACACGCCGCGGGCAGTAGAAGAGCGCATGACCAGCGGCCTGGAAATACTCGACGCACCGTCCCCGAACTTCGGCGAACGTCTGTCCCCCGTCTCGATGATCGTCCTCCATTACACGGGGATGGAAAGCGGCGAGGCGGCGCTGGCGCGGCTGCGCGATCCGGAGGCGCAGGTTTCGGCGCATTATCTGATTGAAGAGGATGGCCGCATCTTCCGCCTGGTCGACGAGGGCAAGCGCGCCTGGCATGCCGGCCGCGCGCACTGGCGGGGGATCGACGACGTCAATTCCGCCTCGATCGGGATCGAGATCGTCAATCCCGGCCACGAATTCGGCTACCGGCGCTTCACCCCCGAGCAGATGAGCTCGCTGATCCCGCTGGTCGCCGACATCAAGGATCGCCACGGCATCACCCGCGGCAACGTCGTCGGCCATTCGGACGTGTCGCCGGCGCGCAAGCAGGATCCGGGCGAGCTGTTCAACTGGCATGCGCTTGCCCGGCTGCGGCTGGCGCTGCCGCGGCCGACGCGCAACCTGGTCGATCCCGGCTGGCCCGATGGCGGCTTCATGCTGGCGCTGGAGCGATTCGGCTATGACGTGACCGATCCGGTGGCGGCGGTAACCGCCTTCCAGCGGCGCTTCCGGCCCGAGATGATCGACGGCGAGATCGACATGGAATGTCGCTGTATCCTGTTGGCATTGCTGCTTCCCAAGCCGCAGGGCGACGACTGAGCCGGGCGGCCGGGCGAATCGCGCGCCCGGTAACCATGATGGGTTACGAAATTCTAAGCGAATTCTGATGGAATGCGCACCGGAGGTACAAACGGTGAGCATTTCGATCCGACCGCAGATGGCGCCGATCGGCCCGGTGCATGTTCGTATGACCGGCGTGGTTCGCGGGGACCAGAAGGGCCCCGGGATCGGCATCGTCAATGCCCCTACGGCCGCGGAAGCCACCGCCGAGCTGCATCGCGTCGCCCGCGTCGCGGGGGCCGACAAGGTGGTGAGCGTCGCCGCCGACTATCGCCGCGCCGCGCTGGCGGGCGGCACCACCTCCACCCAGTGGCGCATCGAGGTACAGGCATGGGGCACCGCCATGGCGCCCGCCCAGCCCGACGCCGCCGCGGAACCGCAGGACGCCCAGCAGCAGGACGCCAAGAAGCAGGACGCCGACAAGGCGCGCGACGCCGACGCCGCGAGGAAGGCGCAGGACGGCCAGGCCAGGGCGAACGACGCTGCCCGGACGGAGGATGCGCCCGAGGCTCGCAAGGACGCGCCGCCTGCCGCCCCGCCTCCCCCGGTCGAAGCGTCGCCAGCGCCAGCGCCGCCGCCGGCTGCCGCAAGCGCCGAGGCTGCGCCCGCACCCGCGCCAGCCCCGGCGACGGAACCGGCACCTGTCTCGACATCGGAACGCTGAACCGCTTGCGCCCGGCGGCTGAGTCGCTAGAGCGAGCGAGCCAGAGGATCGGGCGGCCGCCGCTTGCAGCAATGCGAGGGGAGGAAAGTCCGGGCTCCACGGAACGACGGTGGCGGGTAATGCCCGCCGGGGGTGACCCCAGGGAAAGTGCCACAGAGAGCAGACCGCCCACTGCC
>JAIYAA010000411.1 GCA_027489295.1 Sphingomonadales bacterium
GATCCATCGATAGAGGCTGACCCATCCATGCTGGCCTCCTACACCAGCACGGATTCCGAATCAGAAATCACGCCCGTTGGGAATCCCATTTCGATTCATATCGCTCGAAAACCGCTCTAGGGTTGGCGATTGCGGCGCTTGCACGCACCCAAAACATGTATTTCGCGGCAATCGAAGGCGCGGCCTTCGTTATTGCCATATGGATGCTGAGCAAACTCGCTTCGTCGAGGCCCAAACGATCGGGCGGGTAAAGACGCGGCGAGACTTCCATTCCCGGTAGAGCGGGGGCCTACACCCGAAGCTTTGGCGCCCCCCGCGCACGCAGGCGCAGCGCGAGCACATAGATGATCACCGCCACCCCGGCGAACAGGAACCACTGCACCGCATAGGCAAGGTGGTTGTTGGGCACGCTGGCAATGTCCGGCGGGGTGCTCGGCTCCAGCCCCGGCGCGGCCTGGTCGGACACCAGCATCAGCGGCTGCGGCGTGGAATCGAAGATGCTCGCGATCAGCGGGCGGTGGTCGGGTGCGCGGGTGAGGATGCCGCTCACCACCCCGCCCGGCCAGTGCGGGCGGAACGCGGGATCGCGGGTCACGCCCATGTCGACCAGCAGCGTAGCATCGGTGTGCGTGCGACAGGTCGCGATCTGCCGCCAGCCCTGCAGTCCCTCGACGCCGCGTCCGCCCTGTCGCGCCCAGCCCGTCACCGACTGGCACGCCGAACGGGCGTGGCGGAACAGCAGCGAGGCGTCGGCCGCGCCGCTTTCGATGGTGATGGTCGGCTGCATCGTGTTGGCGGCGAACACCGCCAGCGCGCTCTGCTTCTGGGTCCGCCGGTCGAGCTGCCAGAAGCCGAGCGCGATCATCGCCGCCACTGCGAGGCCGACGAGCAGGGTGGGGAGCAGCGGCACGCGGCGCATGTCAGTCCTCGGCAATCCGGCCCTCATGGGCGCGGTTGCGATATTCGAGGGCGAGCAGCAGTCCCTTCGCCACCCGCAGCATGCCCACCACCATCGCCAGCGTGACCGGCGGCCACAGCAACAGATGCACCCAGAAAGGCGGGGAGAAGCTGAACTCCACCCACAGCGCCAGGATCGTCACCAGCGCGCCGATGCCGAGGGTGAGGAACACCACCGGCCCGTCGCCGACGTTGAAGTCGGAGAATTGCAGCCCGCAGGCCCGGCAGCGATCGGCAAAGGCGGTGAAGCTGCGGAACAGAGTCTTGGCGCCGCAGCGGGGGCAGCAGCCATAAAGGCCGGATGCGATCGGGGGCGGCAGCGCGGTGCTGCCGCCCCCGGCGGGTTCGGGTGTGGCGTCGGTCACGTCAGCCGGCGTGTACCGGCGCGCCCCAACCGCCCCAGACATAGATGGACGCGAACAGGAACAGCCAGACGACGTCGACGAAGTGCCAGTACCAGGCTGCCGCCTCGAAGCCGAAATGCTGCTTGGGCGTGAAGTCGCCGCGATAGGCGCGTACCAGATTCACGATCAGGAAGATCGTGCCGACGATCACGTGGAAGCCATGAAAGCCGGTCGCCATGAAGAACGCGCCGCCATAGCTGGAGCCATGCTCCGACGCCGCCTTGAACGGGAAGGGCGCCTCCATATATTCATAGGCCTGGAAGCAGCTGAAGGTCGCGCCCAGGATCACGGTGAGCCACAGACCCTTCTTAACGCTGTCATTCTCGCCGACGCCGATCAGGCCCCACAGGCCCTTCATCTCGCCGCCGCGCTCGTTGTGGATCAGGCCGTGATGCGCCCAGGTGACGGTGCAGCCCGAGCAGAGCAGGATTAGCGTGTTGAGCAGCGGGAACTGCCAGGCATCGAGCACTTCCATGCCCTTGGGCGGCCAGGTGCCGCCGACCGCCTCGACCGTGGAGGGGAAGAGCGAAAAGTCGAACCACGCCCAGAACCAGCCGACGAAGAACATCACTTCGGAAGCGATGAACAGGATCATGCCATAGCGGAGATGAAGCTGGACGATCGGCGTGTGATCGCCAGCATGCGCCTCCTGGATCACCTTGCCCCACCAGCCGAACATGGTGAGCAGCACCAGCGCCAAACCGGTGGTGAGCACCAGCGTGCCGTTGGCGAACTTGTGCATCCACATCACGCCACCCGAGGCAAGGATCACCGCCCCGAGCGAGCCCAATAGCGGCCAGATGCTCGGTGGCAGGATATGATACTGGTGGTTCTTTGCTCCAGCCATGGGCGTATCCCAATCCTCTCTCTATTTTCGCGTGATGCTAGCTTGGTGTCTTCGGTGAATCCACAGGATAAAATGTATAGGACAGCGTGATCTCTTCGACGTCGCGCGCGTCCGGATCGTTCAAGATTTTCGGGTCGACGAAGAAGATGACCGGCATCCGCACGGTCTCGCCGGGCTTCAGCGTCTGTTGGGTGAAGCAGAAGCACTGGATCTTGGTGAAATATTTGCCCACCTGCGCGGGCGTGACGTTGAACGTCGCGGTGCCCGTGATCGGATGGTTGGACAGGTTGGTGGCGGTGAAGAACGCCATGTCGCGCCCGCCGATATCGATCGTGTCGGCGCGGCGCTCGGGCGTGAACTTCCAGGGCAGTTTGGGGCTGACGTTGCTGTCGAACGCGACCGTGATCTTCTGCCCTGTGGCGCCGGGCGCGCGCAGGCCGCGCTGGGTGGTGCCGTTGAGCCCGGTCGCCTCGCAGAACATGCGGTACAGTGGCACCGCCGCAAAGCCGAGCCCGGTCATGCTGCATACCAGCACGGCACCCATCAGGCCGACGCGCAGGTTGCGGCTCACCCTCATCCGCCGTGGCCCAGCTTCATCTTCACGATCGAGATGGCGAAGACGAGCAGCACAAAGCTGCCCAGCAGCACCGCCATCACCCGCGCACGGGCGCGCTGGCGCGCACGCACCAACTCCAGCTCGGATACCGGCATCCGTATGACATCCTCTCCGCGTGAGTCGTTCATCCCACCCACCTATCGATTACCAAGGCACCGAATAGCACGAACAAGTACAATATCGAGAATTTGAACAGCCGCTTTTCCGGGATCATACGGTCCCCGCCCGTTGCCTCGGGTTCGGTAGTGCGGGTGGCGACCTGCACGGCCATGGCAAGGAAGATGCCGGACATCACCGCGGCGGTGAGGCCATAGGTCAAGCCGGTCAGCCCCAGCGGCCAGGGGGCGGCGGCCACGGCGATCATCGGCAGGGTATACAGGCCGATCTGGATGCGGGTGGTGCGTTCGCCGGCGACGACCGGCAGCATCGGCACGCCGGCATTGGCGTAATCGGTCTTCACGAACAGCGCGAGCGCCCAGAAATGCGGCGGCGTCCACAGGAAGATCAGCGCGAAGAGGAGCAGCGGCAGCGTCGCGACATTGCCGGTGGCCGCCGCCCAGCCGATCAGCGGCGGAAAGGCGCCGGCCGCGCCGCCGATCACGATGTTCTGCGGCGTCCGGCGCTTCAGCCAGATGGTGTAGACGAACACGTAGAACAGGATCGACACGGCGAGGATCAGCGTGGCGACCAGGTTGATCGCGAAGTACATCAGCACGAGGCTGAACGCCGCGAGTCCCACCCCGAAATGCAGCGCCGACTGGCGCTCCATCCGCCCTGCAGGGAGCGGTCGCCCCTGGGTCCGCTTCATCTTGGCGTCGAGATCGGCCTCGTACCATTGATTGAGCGCGCCCGCCGCGCCGGCGCCCAGCGCGATGCACAGGATCGCTGTGAAGCCGAGCACCGGGTGAATCGGCACGGGGGCGGCGAGCATGCCGCACAGGCCGGTGAAGACGACCAGCGTCATCACCCGGGGTTTGGTGAGCGCAAGGAAATCGCGCCAATCGGCGGGCATTGCGGGATTGGCGTTGGTCACGGACATCATCGCTTTCGATATACGCCGCGCGTCGAGCGGGCGAAAGGGCTCTCTCAGCCGAGCCTTTTCGCGTTCGCGCGCACCTTGCGGCGATAATGCCGGAGCGTCTTGCTCGCCTGCGCCTCCGGCGTGCTGCCGAGGCGACCGGTGACGGCCGCGACCTGCAGTTCCCAGGCGGCCTGCATCTTCTCGGCCACCATGTGCTGGGCTTCGGCCTGGGCGGCGGGTCCGCCGGCAGCGAGTTTGGTGAGCCGCAGCCCGATCACGGTCGAAGCCTCCATGCCCAGCATCCAGCTATCGAGGCCGATCTTCATCCAGTCGCCATAAGGGGTACGCATGGGGGTGGTCTCCAGGGGTGACGTCTCGGCTCGAACGCGCGAACGGAGCGTCCGGGGCCGGCTATAACATGGGTCGGTTACCAACTTCACCCGGAGAGCGGCAATCCGATGCCGTGGGAAAAGCAAGCGCCCCGGAGGTTTCCCTCCGGGGCGCCTTTCTGTCCAGCCCGTCTCGGATCAGTCGATCTTGGGCAGGGTCTCGAACTGGTGGAAGGGCGGGGGGCTCGACAGCGTCCATTCGAGCGTGGTCGCGCCTTCACCCCAGGGGTTGGCCTCCGCCTTCTTGCCGGCGAGCAGCGAGTAGATGATGTTCACGAAGAATACCGCCATGCCCGCAGCCATCACCATATAGCCCACCGTCGCCATGTGGTTCCAATAGGCAAACTGGTCGGTATAGTCGGGAATGCGGCGCGGCATGCCCTGCAAGCCCAGGAAGTGCATCGGGAAGAACAGCAGGTTCACGCCGGCGAAGAATACCCAGAAGTGCACATGGCCCAGCACTTCGTTGTACATCCTGCCCGTCATCTTCGGGAACCAGTAGTAGAAGCCTGCGAACAGGCTAAACACCGCGCCCAGCGACAGCACATAGTGGAAGTGGGCGACGACGTAATAGGTGTCCTGCATATAATCGTCGACGCCGCCATTGGCGAGGACGACGCCGGTCACGCCGCCGACGGTGAACATGAAGATGAAGCCGATCGCCCAGACCATTGGGGTCTTGAAGCTGATCGAGCCGCCCCACATCGTCGCGATCCACGAGAAGATCTTCACGCCGGTCGGCACCGCGATCACCATGGTCGCGGCGGTGAAGTACATCTTCACCTGTACCGGCAGGCCGGTGGTGAACATGTGGTGCGCCCACACGACGAAGCCGACCAGGCCGATCGCCACCATCGCATAGGCCATGCCGAGATAACCGAACACCGGCTTGCGGCTGAACGTCGCGATGATGTGGCTGACGATGCCGAAGCCCGGCAGGATCATGATGTACACTTCGGGATGGCCGAAGAACCAGAAGAGGTGCTGGTAGAGCACCGGATCGCCGCCGTACTGCGGGTCGTAGAAGGCCGTGCCGAAGTTGCGATCGGTGATCAGCATCGTGATCGCCGCAGCGAGTACCGGCAGCGCGAGCAGCAGCAGGAAGGCGGTGACCAGCACCGACCAGGCGAACAGCGGCATCTTGTGCAGCGTCATGCCGGGAGCGCGCATGTTGAAGATGGTCGTGATGAAGTTGATCGCGCCCAGGATCGACGCCGCACCCGCGAGGTGGAGCGAGAAGATCGCGAAATCGACCGATGGCCCCGGCTCGCCATAGGTGGAGAGCGGCGCATAGACCGTCCAGCCGGTGCCTGCGCCTACCCCGACAAAGGGCGAGAGCATCAGCAGCACGAAGCCCGCCACGGTCAGCCAGAACGAGATGTTGTTCATCCGCGGGAACGCCATGTCCGGCGCGCCGATCATGATCGGGACGAACCAGTTGCCGAATCCGCCGATCATCGCCGGCATCACCATGAAGAACACCATGATCAGGCCGTGCGCGGTGATCAGCACGTTCCAGAAGTGCATCGCCTCGTCGAACGTGCCTTCGCCGTGCAGCTTGGCGACCCACCAGGGCAGATACTGGATGCCCGGCTGCATCAGCTCGGCGCGCATGATGCCCGAGATCGCGCCGCCGATGATCCCCGCGAAGATCGCGAAGATCAGGTAGAGCGTGCCGATGTCCTTGTGATTGGTCGACATGAACCAGCGGGCGAAGAAGCCCGGCTTGTGATCGGCGTCATGCTCGGCATGCGCATGGTCGTGCGCGGCGGTGTAGGGGAGCGCGGTATCGGTCATGGCTCAGTTGCCCGTGTTGCCGGCGCCGGCGGGATTCGCGGTCGCAGGCTGGTTGGACGGTGCCGGCGTGGCGGTGGCGGCGACGGTCGGTGCTTTCTCCGCCGCGCCGTTGGCGGTGGGATCGCTCGCGTCGTTGCCCAGGGCGGTGGCGCTTGCCGGCTCGGCCTTGGCCCCCGGCATGGTGCCGCCCTTCGAGGCGACCCACTGCGCGAACTTGGCCGGGCTCACCGCCTCGACCGCGATCGGCATATAGGCGTGGCGCGCACCGCACAGTTCGGAGCACTGGCCGAAATAGACGCCTTCCTTCTGGATGATGAAGCTCGTCTCGTTCAGCCGGCCCGGGATCGCGTCCAGCTTGATCCAGAAGGCGGGCATCGCCCAGCTGTGGATCACATCCGTAGCGGTGGTCACCAGCCGGATCGGCACGCCGACCGGCAGCACCACGCGCTGGTCGGTGGCGAGCAGGCGGGGCCCGTCGGCATCGGTGCGATAGCGCTGCCCCTTGCCGACCTGGTCGCCTTCCTTGAGCATGTTGGCGGTGAGCTGGATGTTGCCGTTATCCGGATATTCGTACGACCAGAACCACTGGTTGCCGATCGCCTTCAGCGTCACCGCGCCCTTCGGCGCCGGCTTGAACTGCGCGGCGAGCAGCTTGATCGAGGGAATCGCGATCGCCACCAGGATCAGCACCGGCGCGAGCGTCCAGACGATCTCGATCGTGGTGTTGTGGCTGGTGCGCGAGGGCGTGGGGTTGGCGGCCCGACGATAGCGGATGATCACCCACAGCAGCAGCAGCAGCACGAACACCGAGATGATCGTGATCAGCGGCACCAGGATGACGTTGTGGAACCAGTGCGCTTCCTGGCCGGTCGGGGTCACCTGCTGTTGCAGGTAGAATGCCTTGTCGACCGGCTCGCCGACACCGGGCGTGGCCTGATGCAGGGGCTTGCCGGCGGCATCGAGAGTCGGGTCCGCGACCTTCGCGGCGGGCGCCGCAGGGGCCGCAGCGGCGGAAGATGCAGGTGCAGCCGGGGCGGCGGGTTGCGCCATTCCCGGTGAGGCAAAAGCCAGCCCAGTGGCCAGCAGGATCGACGGTACCAAGAAACTGCGCATAAGGTGTTGTCACCCCTCTCCAGGAACGCACAACCGGGGCATCCTAGCGGCCCTTTGTACCAAAGGTATAGCTGGGAAAAGGCTATGCTCAACCTTTTTCGCGTGCGGTTGCGGAGGGTGCCGCCGCCACTTAAAGGATCGTTTCACCGTTGACTTCAGGAGCCCAGACATTGACCGGAGACGCCATCCTCGACGAATTTCGCGACGCAGGTGCGTTGCTTGAGGGGCATTTTATCCTGTCTTCGGGTTTGCGCTCTCCCGTATTTCTCCAGAAGATGCGAATTTTCGAAGATCCGGTTCGCACTGAACGCGTGTGCGGCGCATTGGGCAAGCTGATTCGCGAAACCTTCGGTGAAATCGACATCGTCGTCTCCCCCGCGATCGGCGGCATCATCCCCGGCTACGAGACGGCGCGCGCGCTCGGCTGCAAGGCGGTGTTCGTCGAACGGGAGGACGGCGAGTTCCAGCTGCGCCGCGGGTTCGAGATTCCGGAAGGCGCGCGGGTAGTGATGGTGGAGGACATCGTCACCACCGGGCTTTCCTCGCGCGAGTGCATTGCGGCGATCCAGAAGCACCCCGGCACGCTGGTGGGTGCGGCGTGCATCGTCGATCGCTCGAACGGCAAGGCAGAGGTCGGCGTGCCGCTGATCGCGCTGACCAAGCTGGACGTGCCGGCCTATCCGGCGGACCAGCTGCCCCCCGAGCTGGCGGCGATCCCGGCGATCAAGCCCGGCAGCAGGGCGATCGCGTGATCCTCGCGCTGGCCCTCGCCGCGATCACGCCGCTCACCGCAAAGGTGGATGCGGCGGCGGCACAGGCCAGGCTGGCGGGGGTCGTCCTCGTCGCCAGGGGCGACAAGGTTCTCGTCGAAAAGGGCTATGGCACGGTGCGCCCCGAGGGGGGACCCCGCCACGACCCCAAGGCCCAATGGCGACTCGCCTCGATTACCAAGCAGGTCACGGCCGTTGCCGTGATGCGCAGGGTGGCGCGGGGCGATCTGTCGCTCGATGCGCCGCTGCCCCCCACCCCGGCGCTGGCCGGGCTGACGGTGCGGATGCTGCTCACCCATCACAGCGGCCTCGCCAACCCCGACGACACGCCGCCGGCGGCGGGCGGGATGCCGGCCTTCTACCGGGCGGCAGGCCCGGACCTGGCCTTCTGCCGGTCCAAGCCCGCCACGCCCAATGCCGAATTCCGCTACAATAACTGCGACTATCTGCTGCTCGGCACCCTGCTTGAGAAGGGCGACGGCGCGGCAGGCGCGATCGACGAGACGCTGTGGCCGGGCCATTTCGCCCAGCCGGGCGAACTGGGCGTTCCGGGCTTCGTCCAGGGCAAGCCCGAACCGGCGGTGAACCTCGCGACCTTCGGCACCGCCGGCGGGCTGATCGGCACGCTGCGCGACGTGTTCCGGTTCGACCGTGCGTTGATGACCGGCGCGCTGCTGGCCCCCGCCGCCCGCGCCGAGCTTTGGAAGCCGGAGGGCGGCCGCAGCTACCAGGCGTTCGGCCAATGGGTGTTTCCGGGCCAGCTCAAGGGCTGCGCGGCGCCGAAGCGGATCATCCAGCGCGACGGCGAGATCGGCGGCGTGCAGACCCGCAACTACATCCTCCCCGACGACGATCTCGTCGTCGTGGTCTTCACCAACCGCAGCGCCGAGGATTTCAGCTTCGGCGAAGTGTGGCAGCAATCGGGATTTGCCTATGACCTTCTCAGTGCGGCGGCGTGCGAATGAGCGGTAAGCTGCGTCTCGGCGTCAATATCGACCATGTCGCGACCGTGCGGAACGCGCGCGGCAGCGGCTTTCCCGATCCCGTGCGCGCGGCGCTGCTGGCGGCGGAAGCGGGGGCCGACGGCATCACCGCGCATCTGCGCGAGGATCGCCGGCACATTACCGATGCGGACATCGCCCGGCTTTCGACCGAGCTGACCGTTCCGCTCAACCTGGAGATGGCGGCGACCGAGGAGATGCTGGCGATCGCGCTGAAGCATCGGCCGCACGCGGTGTGCATCGTGCCCGAGAAGCGCGAGGAGCGGACCACCGAGGGCGGGCTGGATGCCGCCGGCATGTTCGATCTGCTGGCGCCGATGGTGGCGAAGCTGCGCGACAATGGCAGTCGCGTCTCGCTGTTCGTAGAACCCGAGGCGCGCCAGATCGACGCCGCCATCCGGCTCGGCGCGCCGGTGATCGAGCTCCACACCGGCCGTTATGCCGAACTCGATGGTGGCGATCTCGCGGTCGAGCTGAAGCGCCTGTCCGACGCGGCGGCGCTGGCCGCGCGCAACGGGATCGAGCCGCATGCCGGCCACGGCCTCACCTTCGACAATGTGGTGCCGATCGCCGCGATCCCGCAGGTGATGGAGCTCAACATCGGCCATTTCCTGATCGGCGAGGCGATCTTCGACGGTCTCGCGCCGGTGGTGCAGCGGATGCGCGCGCTGATGGATGCCGCGCGGTGAGCTTGCGCCACCTTCTCCCTGTCCCGCCTGCGGAAGAGGGCCGGGGTGAGGGTGAGTCGGGTGCCTCCTGGCCGACGATCTCGCTTACCCCGCACACCCTCACCCTTCCGCCGCCTGCGGCGGCTCCCTCCCTATCCCGCAGGCGGGAGAGGGAGCGGTGATCCTCGGGCTGGGCTCAGACCTGTGCAACATCGACCGGATCCGCAACTCGCTCGATCGGTTTGGCCCGCGGTTCGAGCAGCGTGTGTTCACCGACGTCGAGCTCGCCAAGGCGGCCAAGCGTCCGCACAATTATGCGCCCACGCTGGCCAAGCGCTTCGCCGCCAAGGAGGCATTTTCCAAGGCGGTAGGAACCGGGTTCAGCCGGGGCGTGTTCATGAAGGACATCGGCGTGGTCAACGCGCCCTCGGGCGCACCGACGCTCGCGCTGACCGGCGGTGCCAAGGCAAGGCTTGACGCCATGACGCCACCGGGACACGTGGCCAAGGTGCACCTCACCCTCACGGACGACCATCCATGGGCGTTCGCGATGGTGATGATCGAGGCGCTGCCGGTGGAGAAGGACGCATAATGGGGTTGGACGAACTGGCGTTGAGCAGCAAGCGGAGCGAGCGACGCCAGAGCGCGACCGGGCAGGGCACCGACTGGTGGGCGGAGGCCCGCGGCATACTGTGGCTAGTGCTAGGCGTGCTCGCCTTTCACAGTCTCATCGCCAAGCCCTTCTACATCCCCTCGGAATCGATGCTGCCGACGCTTCGGGTGGGCGACCAGCTGATCGTCAGCAAATATCCCTACGGCTATTCCTTCGTCACGCCGACCTTCCACCTGCTGCCGCCGATCCCCGGCCGCATCCTGGGGCGGCTGCCCGAGCGCGGCGATATCGTCATCGTCACGCCCCCGCAGCACAGCACCGATTACATCAAGCGCGTGATCGGCCTGCCGGGCGACACGATTGCGGTGCGCGACGGCGTGGTCTGGCTCAACGGCAAGGCGGTGCCGCGCGAGCCGCTGGGCGAGCGGCTGGTGCCGATCGACGGCAATACCCGCTGCGATCCCGATCCCGAGCGCGGCGGATCGATCTTCTACGATGGCCGGCGCGTCGTGCATCAGGGCAAGGCCTATTGCAGCCTGACGCTCTTCCGCGAGACGCTGCCGAACGGCGCGCAATACGACGTCGCCGATCTGGGGGATTCGGCGGGAGACAATTTTCCGCCGGTCGTGGTGCCGAAAAACCACGTTTTCCTGATGGGCGACAACCGCGACAACAGCGCCGACAGCCGATTCAGCTTGGAACAGAATGGCTTGGGCGGTCCGGTGCCATGGGAGAATATCGGCGGTCGCGCCGAGTTCATTACTTTTTCGCGCGACGGTTCCTCCACCTGGAACCCGCTGACCTGGTTCACGGGTTTCCGCGGCGACCGGTTCGGCATTTCGCTGCACCCAGCCCATGAGGAAAAATGAGCAACGATCCGCTGGAATCCGCGCACGTGCGC
>JAIYAA010000364.1 GCA_027489295.1 Sphingomonadales bacterium
GCCTGGCCGAACAGCTCGAACAGCCAGCCCGCGCAGTGAAAGCGCGCGACCACCGGGCGATCGACGCCGCGCCATTGCCACATCGCGAAACCGGGCAGGTCGCGATAGGTCGCCCAGATCGCCGCAGCGAAGGCCAGCGGATCAGCCGCATAGCAGAGGATGTCGATGTCGCTGTCCGGCAGGTCGAGGCCGAGCGGCGGCGTGCCTGCGACTTGCGGGTCGAACGCCGCAAGCTGCGCCATCACACCGCTATGCGCGAGCGCTTCCGTGTACGCTGGCCTCGTCATGGCGTATCCCAAATCCTATCCGCCCCCGCCAGGGGGAGGATACGCTATTCCTCGTCGGAAGCGGGCTCGCTGCGGCCCTTGAAGCCCTGCGCCACCACATACCATTCCACCGATCCCTTGCGGCTCGCCGGCGGCTTGGCGTGCTTCACCGTGGTGAAATTCCGCTTCATCTCGGCGATCAGCGCCGAATCGGCGCCGCCGGCGAAGACCTTGGCGACGAAATCGCCACCGGGCGCCAGCGTCTTGATCGCGAAGTCGAAGGCGGTTTCCACCAGCGCCATGGTGCGCAGCGCGTCCGTCTGCGGATGGCCGACGGTGTTCGCGGCCATGTCAGAGAGAATCAGGTCCGGTGTGCCGCCCAGCTCCTCGATCAGCCGGTCGGGCGCGGCATCGTCCATGAAGTCCATCTGGAGCAGCGTCGCGCCCTCGATCGGGTCGACCGGCAGCAGGTCGATGCCGACCACCGCCGCCTTGGGCAGTACGCGCCGCACCACCTGCGTCCAGCCGCCGGGTGCGACGCCCAGATCCACCACGCGCTTTGCACCTTTCAGGAAGCCGAACTTCTCGTCCAGCTCGGTCAGCTTGTAGGCTGCACGGCTGCGATAGCCCTCCGCCTTTGCCCGGCGGACATAGGGGTCGTTCAGCTGGCGCTCCAGCCAACGCGTCGATTGCGCCGTACGGCCGCGCGCCGTGCGCACGCGGACATGGCCGCGCCCACCGCCCCTGCTCATCGAATCTTCCTCATCAACGCATGTGCCGGGTTACAGGGGCGCGCCCCCGATCAGCCGGCGCAAGATACCTTCGCGAATGCCGCGATCGGCGATGCCTAGCCGCTCGGCGGGCCAGATGTCGAGGATCGTCTCCAGGATGGCGCAGCCCGCGACCACCAGATCGGCACGCTCGTTGCCGATACACGGCACCTGGGCGCGTTCCTTGAGGCTCATCGCGGCGATGTTCTGGCTCACCTCGCGCATCGCGGCGCTGGGCACGATCAGCCCGTCCACCGCCGAGCGATCGTAGGAGGTGAGGCCCAGATGGACGCTGGCCAGCGTCGTCACCGTGCCGCTGGTGCCGAGCAGCCGCCGCGTGCCCTTGGGCGGGCGCAGTCGGGCGACGAAGGGCGCAAAGCTCTGCCGCACCCGGGCGCGCATGTCGGCATAGGCGGCGGCACGGGCATCGGCACCCACGGCGTGGCTCTGGCCGGTCGCTTCGCTCAATGACACCACGCCCCAGGGCGCGCTGTGCCAGTCGAGGATGCGCGGGATCGGTGCGTGCGAATCGACCAGCACCAGTTCGGTCGAGCCGCCGCCGATGTCGAACACCAGCGCCGGGCCGTCGCCGGGTTCGAGCAGCGCATGGCAGCCGAGCACCGCCAGCCGCGCCTCTTCCTCGGCGGTGATGATGTCGAGCGCGATGCCGGTCTCGCGATAGGCGCGCTCGATGAACTCGGCCCCGTTCACCGCCTGTCGGCAGGCCTGGGTCGCCACCGATCGGGCCAGTGCGACGTTGCGGCGCTTGAGCTTGTCGGCGCAGATCCGCAGCGCCGCCAGTGTGCGTTCGATTGCCGCGTCGGACAGGCGACCGGTGGTTGCCAGCCCCTCGCCAAGCCGCACGATTCGCGAGAAGGCGTCGATCACTGCGAAGCCCGCGCCTTGCGGGCGGGCGATCAGCAGGCGGCAGTTGTTGGTGCCTAAGTCCAGCGCGGCATAATGCCGCGATTCGGACCAGCGCGGTGCCGGTCCCTTCGCGGCAGGCCCTTTCGCGGCCGGCGGCGCCACAGGGCGCGCAGCTGCGGCGCGCCTTCCGCGGGGCATTCTGGCGGAGCCATCCCCCATATGATCACTCACTTATCTTCTTCCGTCACCGAACCAAAACGGTCCGGCCGGTGCTTGGATGCGAGGCTAGACGAGGTGCGACGCAAGAGCAAGGCGAGCGCGAAATTGCGGCGTTGACATGCGGCCGGCATCCCCCTATCTGGCCCGACCTGCCTGGTGCCCCGTCGTCTAAAGGTAAGACTACGGACTCTGACTCCGTCAATTGAGGTTCGAATCCTCACGGGGCATCCAAGCAGCCTTCCCGACATCGTTGAGACGTTCGCACACTTGCTGCGGTGAGCCGCGCCGCCCTGTTGCCGCAGCGGGACGATTCGCAGCGCCACGAGCCCGAGATGCCACCGCAGTGCGATTCTACCGTGCGGCGGGACTCGCATCGAAGGTTTGGCGCCGAGGATGTCTTGCTAGATCGGCATGCCCGCAATTCCAGATCAGTCGGATGTGCGTGGCCGCGTCGCAATCCAGCTATAGACGAACAGCGCGCTCAGCGCCGCGGCCGCCACGAGGAAGGGCAGCGCGCCCCAGCGCTCGTACATCGCCACGCCGATCGACGGCCCCAGGACGAAGGCGGCGCCGTTGATCGACGTCACGCGACCGGCCACCGATCCTTGCGCGTGCGGGCCCACCGCGAGCGACGCGCCGGCGGTGAAGCCTGGCCGGGCGAACCCCATGCCGAGCGCGATCATCGCATAGCCGAGTGCGATTCCGTAGAGGGTCGTCGCGTTGGCGGTGGCGAGGCAGCCCAGCGCGCCCAGCGCGGCACCGGCAAGGATCAGCGCGCGCGGTTTCAGGTCGAGCAGCGGGATGAGGCCCCATTGCACCAGCAGCGAGGCGCCGGCGCCGATCATCAGCACCAGGCCGGTCGGCTCCAGCGCGGCGGCGGGGGCGAGCGCCAGCCGATCGATGATCAGGAAGCCGATCGCCTGCCCGGTCATCGCCTGGGCGTGGCCGGTGACCAGCCCTGCGATCATCCAGGCGCGGACCCGGGAGTCGAAGGTGCGGACCTGCTCGGCATGTTCGCCCGTCACCGCCGTGACGCTCGCGCCGGTGCCCTGGCCGCCGATCGAGGGATAGCTGGCGGCCGCGCCATGCTCGCTCGGCCCCGAATCGCGGGGCAGCAGGCGCAGCACCGCGACGAACAGCACCACGCCGACCGCGCTGGCGGCGAAGGCCGGGCCGGACAGCCCGATCAGCGGCCCACCGGGCCAGAGATGGCCCATCACGAGATAGGGGGCGACGGCCGGCCCCAGGATCGTCCCCAGCCCGAAGGCGGAGGCGAGCAGGGTCAGCGCCTTGGTGCGGTCGCCGCGGCTGGTGCGCGCAGCGACGATCGCCTGTACCGCCGGCGGTGCGGCCGATCCGAAGCCGCCATAGAGCATGCGCCCGACGACGAAGGCGGCAAAGGTGGCGAACGGGGTCAGCACCCCGTTGATGCCGAGCGCCAGGCACAGCCCGCACAGCCCCAGCGACGCGGTGAAGCCAAGGATGCCGAGCAGCACCATCGAGCGCCGCCCCGCCTTCTCCGATCGATTCGCCCAGAACGGCGCCGTCAGCATCCAGAGCAGCGCCGAGACTGAGAACACCGCTGCCACCGCGCTGTCCGCGGCGTGGAGCGAGCGCCCGAGCGCCGGCAGGATCGATTGCAGCGCGGTGTTGCCCGCGGCGATCATCAGCATCACGCCGAACAGCAGCGCGAAGTCGCGGTCGATCGCGCGGCTCATGCGCGGTGCCACCGATAGCCGCGCTCGACGCGGGTGACGATCACCTCATACCATTCGTACCAGCGCGCGCGGCCCTGCGCGCGGATCGCGGCGTGCTCGGGATGGTCGCGCCAGGCGGTGGCACTGGCATCGTCGGCCCAGTAGCTGATCGTGATGCCCACGCCGGCGACACCGCGCTGCGATTCGACGCCGCGATAGCCCGGCTGCGCGGCCGCCAGCACGTCCATCGCCTCCGCCGCTTCGGCATAGCCTGTGTCATCGTCGGCGGTGCGCTTCGATACGAACAGCACCGCGATCTGGCCCGTACGGTCCTCTCCCATAAAAGAATCGTAGATGCCGCGCGGCGCTTTGCAATCCGTACGAGCCCTGCGAGAGCAGGTCCCGATGATCACCGACTGGCATTTCTATGCGCTCGCCGTGCCCGCCGTGCTGCTGCTCGGGCTGTCGAAAGGCGGGTTCGCGGGCATGGGCGCGCTTTCGCTGCCGCTGCTGGCCCTCGCTATCGATCCGGTGCGTGCCGCCGCGATCACGCTGCCGATCCTGATCCTGCAGGACGTGGTGAGCGTGTGGGCGTTCCGCCGCACCGTCGACTGGCGGCTGCTGGCGTGGATGCTGCCGGGATCGATGGCGGGAATCGCGCTCGGCTATGGCTTCGCGGCGAGCGTGTCGCCGGTGCTGGTGCTGGCGGCGGTGGGGGCGATCTCGATCCTGTTCGGGCTCTACCGGCTCTGGGCGAGCGGTCGCACCACGCCGGCGATGGCGGCGCGCTGGCCCGAATGGGTGGGCAGCCTGTTCGGCGTCGCCTCGGGCTTCACCAGCCAGATCGCCCATGCCGGGCAGCCGCCCTTCCAGCTCTGGGTGTTGCCGCGGGGCCTGCCGCGCGACCGGCTGGTGGGGACGACCGCGATCTTCTTCGCTGCGACCAACTGGATCAAGGTGCCGGCCTATTGGGCGCTCGGCCAGTTCACGGGCGCGAACCTGTTGACCTCGGCGGTGCTGTTCCCTCTGGCGCTCGCATCGACGCTGGCGGGCGTGTGGCTGGTCCGGCGCGTTTCGCCCGAGCGGTTCTATACCGCGATCTATGTGCTGATGATCGCGGTGGGGGGTGCGCTGGTGTGGGAGGCGGTGGCGAAGAGCTGATTCTTCTTAAGCCCCTCCTCCTGGGAGGAGGGGTTGGGGTGGAGGGATTCCAGAACGTCTGTTGGTCTCGGTGAGACACGGCCCCACCCCAACCCCTCCCCTGAAGGGGAGGGGCTAAGGAGGTTAGTCGAACAGGCTGGAGACCGAGCTTTCGTCCGCAATCCGGCGGATCGCCTCGGCGATCAGCGGGGCGATGGTGAGGTGGCGGACCTTCTCGCCGGCGGCGACCACCTCGTGGTTGCCGATCGAATCGGTGATCACCAGCTCGCGCAGTTCGGACTTGGCGACGCGCGCCATCGCCGCGCCCGAGAGCACGCCGTGGGTGCAATATGCCACCACGTCCTCGGCCCCCGCCGCCTTGAGCGCCGCGGCGGCGTTGCACAGCGTGCCGGCCGAATCGACGATGTCGTCGATCAGGATGCAGAAGCGGCCCTTCACCTCGCCGATGATGTTCATCACCTCGGACTCGCCCGGACGCTCGCGGCGCTTGTCGACGATCGCAAGGGGGGCGTTATCCAACCGCTTGGCGAGCTGGCGCGCACGCACCACGCCGCCGACGTCGGGCGAGACGACCATCCACTGCTTGTCGATGAAGCGCGTCTGGATGTCGGCCGACATCACCGGTGCGGCGAACAGATTGTCCGTCGGGATATCGAAAAAACCCTGGATCTGCCCGGCGTGCAGGTCGACCGAGAGCACGCGGTTGGCGCCGGCGGTGGTGATCAGGTTGGCGACCAGCTTGGCAGAGATCGGCGTGCGCGGACCCGGCTTCCGGTCTTGGCGGGCATAGCCGAAATAGGGGAGCACCGCGGTGATCCGCTTGGCCGACGCGCGGCGGAGCGCGTCGATCATGATCAGCAGCTCCATCAGATTGTCGTTCGCCGGATAGCTGGTCGACTGGAGCACGAACACGTCCTCGCCGCGGACGTTCTCGAGGATTTCGACGAAGATTTCCTCGTCGGCGAAGCGGCGGACGTTCGCCTGGGTGAGGGGGATCTCCAGATAGTCGGCGATGGCGCTCGCCAGCGGCAGGTTCGAATTGCCGGCCATGAGTTTCATAGAGTGGTGGCCTCCTGAGCCGCTGCGATGTCCCGATGCCCGCGCCCTTTAGTGCGACGTTTCCGTGACGCAAAGAGGGCATTGCCGCTTTGCCTGTGCCAGCCTAGGCCGCAGGCATGACCGTCGTTACCCGTTTCGCCCCCAGCCCCACCGGCACGCTGCATGTCGGCAACCTGCGGACCGCGCTGCATAACTGGCTGTTCGCGCGTCGCCACGGCGGCACCTTTCTGTTGCGGATCGACGATACCGATCAGGCGCGCTCCGAGGAACGCTTTGTCGAGTCGATCCGTGCGGATCTCGCCTGGATGGGCATGACACCCGATGCCGAGGAACGCCAGTCGGCGCGATTTGACCGCTACGCGGCGCGATTCGCGCAGCTGGTCGCCGATGGCCGGGTGTATCCCGCCTATGAGACCGCGCAGGAACTCGAGCTCAAGCGCAAGGTGCTGCTCGGTCGCGGCCTTCCCCCGGTGTATGACCGCGCCGCGCTGACGTTGACCGATGCGGATCGCGCCAAGCTGGAGGGCGAGGGCGTGCGCCCGCACTGGCGCTTCAAGCTCGACCACGACGAGGCGATCGGCTGGGACGATCTGGTGCGCGGCCCCCAGCGCTTCGAGGCGAAGCTGCTCAGCGATCCGGTGGTGCGCCGCGCCGACGGCTCGTGGCTGTACCTGCTGCCGAGCGTGATCGACGATATCGACCTGGGCGTCACCCATGTCGTGCGCGGCGAGGACCATGTCTCGAACACCGCGAGCCAGATCCAGATGTTCACCGCGCTGGGCGGCGCCACCCCGAGCTTCGCGCACGAGGCGCTGCTGACGGGCAACGAGGGCAAGCTGTCCAAGCGGCTCGGCTCGCTGGGCATCGAGCATTTCCGCGCGGCAGGCATCGAGCCCCAGGCGCTGATCGCGCTGCTCGCCCGGCTCGGCACGAGCGACCCGGTCGAGGCCTTCGCCGATCCGGCGCCGCTGATCGCGGGCTTCGATTTCGGCCGCTTCGGTCGCGCGCCGGCCCGGTTCGATGAGGCCGAACTCGCCCAGCTCAACGCCCGCATCGTCCACCAGCTGCCGCATGCCGCCGTCGCCGATCGGCTGCCAGCAGCAATCGACTCGGCAGGCTGGGAAGCGATTCGGCCGAACCTTTCCACCGTCGCCGAGGCGGCGGACTGGTGGGCGGTGGTGGAAGGCCCGATCGCCGCACCGCTGGTGGCGGAGGAAGACCGCGCGTTCCTCGCCCAGGCGCGGGCGGTGGCCGCGGATCTCGACTGGTCGGCCGATCCCTGGCGCGCGCTCACCGATGCGCTGAAGGCTGCCACCGGCCGCAAGGGCAAGGCGCTGTTCCTGCCGCTCCGCCGCGCGCTGACGGCACGCGATCACGGCCCGGACATGGCCGCGCTGCTGCCGTTGATCGGCAAGGATCGTGCGCTGGAACGGCTCGCCACAGGCTGAGCCGTTTCATCTTTACGACATCCATGTAACGTTGTACCATCTCCTTCATCCGGCGTTCAGAGACCGGTGTTGGAGAAGGAGTGCTACATCATGCATGCCGATACCCGTTATCATGCCAGCGCCCCGCGATCGGTCAGCTTCGGGGCCGCGCTCGCCATCAATGGCGCGATCCTTGCGGGAATGATCTTTGCCGCGCCGAACATCGTCGTGCTCCGGGATCCGCCGGTCGTGATGCACCCAGTGGATGTGAAGGACATTCCCCCGCCGCCGCCGGTCGATCAACCCAAGCCGGTCGAGAAGATCCAGCCGCGCACGTCGCAGCCGCCCTTCCTCGACAAGCCGATCGTCGACACGACCAGCGAGACCAACATCCGGACCACGACCATCCTGCCGGACACGCTGCCGCCGATCCAAAAGCCGGCCGATACCGGTCCGGTAACCGTCCTCGATCCCGCCAAGGCGGTGCCTGCTCTGATCGGCGCGACCACGGACCCGCGCTATGCGCAGGATTTCCAGCCCGAATACCCGTCCCAGGAAATCCGCGCCCAGCGTGACGGCCTGGTCACCTTGCGCGTGCTGATCGGTACGGACGGCCGGGTGAAGGCGGTGGAGCCGGTGAGCGCCACCAGCGACGCCTTTTTCGCCGTCACCAAGCGCCAGGCGCTGGGCAAATGGCGCTTCCGTGCCGCCACCCGCGGCGGCGTCGCCGAGGAAAGCTGGAAGACCATGACCGTGCGCTTCCGCATCGAAGACGCCCGCTGATCGCCCTCCGATAGGCGTGCGTGGACGCGGGGGCTGGCCCTGGAGCCCCCGCGTCCCTATCTTCGCCCCGCGATGACCTTCCTCAAAAATATCTCGCCGCTCCGGGCGCTGCGCGATCTGCGCGGCTATCTGGCGACGCGCAAGAAGCACGAACTCTGGTTCATGATGCTGGCGTTGGTGGTCACCTTCGGCATCATCGTGGCGTTCGTGAAGGATTCGCACGTGCCGGTGCCGTACAAGAAGAACATCATCTACGTGGACAGCTGGCCGATCACCCGCACCGAGGCGGAGATCCGCGCCAAGCAGAAGGTGGACGAGGCCAAGCGGCAGGAAGAAGAAGCGGCCTTCCTGGAGCGGCAGAAAAAACGGGCGGCCGACTTCAAGAAATATGACGACTGGCTGAAGAAGCACGGCATTTGAACGACGCGCGCTGGATGGCGGCGGCGCTCGGGCTCGCCGAGCGCGGGCGGGGGCGGACGGCGCCCAACCCCGCCGTCGGCTGTGTCCTGGTGCGCGACGGCCGGGTGATCGGCCGTGGCTGGACGCAGCCGGGCGGCCGCCCCCATGCCGAGGCGATGGCGCTGACCCAGGCCGGCGCAGCGGCGCGCAGGGCGACCGCCTATGTGACGCTCGAACCCTGTGCCCATCGTTCCGAGCGTGGGCCCGCCTGCGCCGATCTGCTCGTCGCGGCCGGCATTGCCCGCGTGGTCGCGGCCCTGCGGGACCCCGATCCGCGCACCGACGGCACCGGCTTCGCCCGGTTGCAGTCGGCAGGCGTCGCGGTGGAAGCCGGTCTGATGGCGGCCGAGGCGCGGCGGAGCATGGCCGGTTTCCTCACGCGTCAGGCAAAGGGCCGCCCGCACGTCACGCTCAAGCTCGCGACCTCGCTGGATGGCCGCATCGCGCTTTCTACCGGCGAGAGCAAGTGGATCACCGGCCCCCAGGCGCGGGCCCATGCCCATCTCGAACGCGCCCGGCATGACGGCATCCTCGTCGGCCGGGGCACCTTCCTCGCCGACACGCCCAAGCTCGACGTCCGCCTGCCCGGCCTCGCCGATCGCGCGCCGCGGCGGATCCTGCTGTCCTCCACCGGTCCGACTCCGCCGGGTTGGGAGCGCGTCGCCGACATCGCGGACATCCGCCACCTGCCCCAGATCGACACGCTGATGGTCGAAGGCGGCGCCAGGGCGGCGACTGCCTTTCTCCGCGCCGACATGGTCGACCGGCTTCTGCTCTACCGCGCGCCGATCCTGATCGGCGGCGGCAAACCCGCGATCGAGGCATTCGGCCTCGCCGCATTGTCCGAGGCGCATGATCGCTGGCGTCTACTGGACTCTCGTCTGCTTGGCAGCGATCGGTTCGAGGTCTACGAGCGCAACTGATGTTCACCGGAATCGTAAGCGATGTCGGCACGATCGACGCGGTAGAGCGCCAGGGCGACCTGCGCGTGCGCGTGTCGACGGCCTATCCCACCCATGAGATCGATCTCGGCGCCTCGGTCGCCTGTTCGGGCGTGTGCCTGACGGTGGTCGACAAGGGGCCGAACTGGCTCGACTTCGACGTGTCGGGCGAAACCGTGTCGCGCACCGCCGACGACCAGTGGACCGCCGGCCGCAAGCTCAACCTCGAGCGCGCGCTGCGCCTCGGCGACGAACTGGGTGGGCATATCGTCACCGGCCATGTCGACGGCGTCGGCCGGGTCAAGCTGGTCGAGGCGATCGACGGCTCGCACCATGTCGTGATCGCGGCGGGGCCGGAAATCGCCCCCTATGTCGCGCCCAAGGGTTCGATCACCGTCGACGGCGTGTCGCTGACGGTCAACGCGGTGGACGATACCCCGCAAGGTGTCGAATTCCACCTCAACATCATTCCCCACACCGCCACGGTCACCACCTTCGCCACGCTGGCGGAGGGCCAGGCGGTCAATCTGGAGATCGACGTGCTGGCGCGCTATCTCCAGCGCATGGAGGCATTGCGTGCCAAAGGCTGAACTCGCCGCGCTCAAGCACGGCTTCCTCTCCTCGCCCGAGGAACTGATCGACGAGGCCCGCAACGGCCGCATGTTCATCTTGGTCGACGACGAGGATCGCGAGAATGAAGGCGATCTGGTCATCCCCGCCCAGATGGCGACGCCCGATGCGATCAACTTCATGGCCAAGTTCGGCCGCGGCCTGATCTGCCTGGCGATGACCAAGGCGCGCGTCGACCAGCTCGGGCTCGAGCTGATGAGCCGCGCCAACGGCACCCGGCACGAAACCGCCTTCACCGTCTCGATCGAGGCGAAGGAAGGCGTGACCACGGGCATTTCCGCCGCCGACCGCGCCCGCACCATCTCGGTCGCGATCGACAGCACCAAGGATCGTGCCGACATCGTCACGCCGGGCCATGTCTTCCCGCTGGTCGCGCGCGACGGCGGCGTGCTGGTCCGCGCCGGCCATACCGAGGCGGCGGTCGACGTCGCGCGACTGGCGGGCCTCAACCCCGCCGGCGTGATCTGCGAGATCATGAAGGACGACGGGACGATGGCGCGGCTCGACGATCTCGTCGGCTTCGCCCAGCTCCACAACCTCAAGATCGGCACGATCCGCGACCTGATCGCCTATCGCCGCCGCCACGACCATCTCGTCGAGCAACGCGCCGAGGCGACCTTCACCAGCGACTGGGGCGGCGAGTGGCGCGCGCTCACCTTCTGGAACAAGGCCACCGGCAGCGAGCAGGTCGCGCTGGTCAAGGGCAAGATCGATCCGAGCAAGCCGACGCTGGTGCGGATGCATGCGCTGTCGCCCTTCGCCGATGTGTTCGGCGAGGGCGGCACGCGCGGCGGCCTGCTGCGCAAGTCGATGGAGATCATCGGTGCGGAAGGTGCCGGCGTGGTGGTGGTGATCAACCGGCCGCGCCCCGACGGCTATACCGTCGCGCTGCAGACCCGCAGCGGCGCGATTCCGCCCAAGGACATGGACGAGCTGCGCGATTACGGCGTCGGCGCGACCATCCTTACCGAACTCGGCGTGCAGGACATGATCCTGCTCTCCAACACCCATCACACGCTGATCGGGCTCGACGGCTATGGCCTGTCGATCGCCGGCACGCGTCCCATCGATTCGGAGCAGTAATGGCCAACATCCTCATCGTCGAAGCCCGCTTCTACGAGCACCTCAACGACCAGCTGATCGCCGGCGCCAAGGCCGCGATCGAGGCGGCGGGCCACAAGGCCGAGGTGATCACCGTGCCGGGCGCGCTCGAGATCCCCGGCGCCGTCGCGCTGGCGGCGGACAGCGGCCGTTACGACGCGTTCGTCGCGATCGGCGTGGTGATCCGCGGCGAGACCTATCATTTCGAGATCGTCGCGGGCGAGAGCGCGCGCGGGCTGATGGCGCTGTCGATGGACGGCGTCGCGATCGGCAACGGCATCCTGACGGTCGAGAATGAAGCGCAGGCGCTGGTCCGCGCGGACCCTGCGCAGAAGGACAAGGGCGGCGAGGCGGCCAAGGCGGCGCTGGCGATGCTCGCGCTCAAGGGCAAGTTCGGCTGATGCAGGTGCCGGTGCTCGAAACCGAGCGCCTGCTCCTCCGCCAGCACGAGGCTGGCGATTTCGACGCGTGGGCGGACTTCCATGCCGACCCGGAGGCCATGCGGTTTCTGGGCGGCGTGCAGCCGCGCGGTACCGCCTGGCGCGGCATGTGCAGCATGGCGGGCGCCTGGACGATCCGCGGCTTCTCGATGTTCGCGGTCATCGAACGTGCCACCGGGCGCTGGATCGGCCGGATCGGTCCCCATTCGCCGGAGGGCTGGCCCGGTCTGGAAGTGGGCTGGGGCCTGGCGCGCGAGGCGTCGGGCAAGGGCTATGCGCGCGAGGCCGCGACCGCCGCGATCGACTATGCGGTCTACGTGCTCGGCTGGGACGAGGTGATCCACACTATCGATCCCGACAACCTCGCCTCCATCAAGCTCGCACAGTCGCTAGGGTCCGAGAATCGCGGGCCCACCCGACTGCCGGCGCCGCTCGAGCATTTCCGGGTCGATTGCTGGGCGCAGACTGCCGAGCACTGGCGTGCGCGCCGCCCGGCGCGGGACTGACGCCATGGACATGCCGCCCTCTCGCTATCGCGTCGAAGAGCGGGGGCGACGGCTCGTCGTGATCGACCGCGCCAGCGGGCGCGAGGTTTCCCCCACCAAATCCCCGACTTCGCTTGGCGGGGTGGGCGTAGAGCTTCGCCCAAAGCGGCGGGGGCTGAGACCAGGGCCTCTGGCCGGGCGAGGGGGGGCGCAGCCCTGGCGGTTCGGGCTCCAACGCCCCCGCGCGACTCCCGACAGCTTCGTCACGCGCAGCTGGTTCGACAAGAAGGCGCCGCGCACCATCAAGCTCAACTATACCGCCCTTTCGCGACTGGCGATGCTGCGGTTCGGCGGCGCGATCCTCATCGCGCTGCTGGTGGCGGGCAGCTTCCTATTCTGGCCCTGGTTCCCGTTCCTGATCGGGATGGTGCTCGCCCCGGCGAAGATGCGCGAACATCTCCGCGGGGCCAGCACCCGTTGGATCGACGGCTTCGATCAGGCCGACTGAAGCACGCTTTCGTCCGCGGTCGGATAGTCGGTATAGCCCTCGGCGCCGCCGACATAGAACAGCTCCTCGCGCTGCGGGTTGAGCGGAAGCCCCTCGCGCAGGCGGCGCGGCAGATCGGGGTTGGCGAGGAAGGTCCGGCCAAAGGCGATCGCATCGGCCTCGCCCGCGTCGAGCGCCGCTTGCGCGCTCTCTGCGTCATAGTCCGAGTTGAGCGCCAGCACTCCGTGGTACACCTTGCGCATCACTGGATGGATCGGCGGCTGGTCGGGCTCGCCCCGGCTGCCGCCGGGACGCGGCTCGCGCATCTCGAGGAAGGCCACGCCGATATCGTCGAGCGCGGCCGCTGCCGCTTCGAACAGCGGCACCGGGTTGCTGTCGTTGACGCCCTGCACCTCGCCATTGGGCGAGAGGCGCACGCCGGTGCGCTCCGCACCGATCGTGTCCACCACGCGCTGGCTCACCTCGCGGAGCAGGCGGATGCGGTTCTCGATGGAGCCGCCATATTCGTCCTCGCGGAAGTTCGCGTTGTCGCGCAGGAACTGGTCGATCAGATAGCCATTGGCGGCGTGGATTTGCACCCCGTCGAAGCCGGCGCGGATCGCGTTCTGGGCGGCGCGTTCATAATCGGCGAGGATGCCGGGGATCTCGTCGGTCCGCAGCGGGCGGGCCTGGGTGTAGGGGCGCTTGATCTCGCCCGAATCCTCCGCCGGATAGGTGCGGACCTCACCAGGTGCCGTCGTCGCCGACGCCGAAACCGGCGGCTCGCCGCCGAGGAAGTCCGAATGGACCAGCCGGCCCATGTGCCAGAGCTGGGAGACGATCTTGCCGCCGGCTTCGTGCACCGCCGCGGTGATCGGCTTCCACGCCTCGACCTGCTCGTCGCTCCAGATGCCGGGGGCATAGGCCCAGCCAAGACCCTGCTGGCTGATGCCGGTCGCCTCGGTGATGATCAGGCCGGCGCTGGCGCGCTGGCGATAATAGTCGGCCATGATCGGCGTCGGCACATGGCCGCGAGTCGATCGCCCGCGGGTCAGCGGCGACATCCACACGCGATTGGCGGCGTGGATCGCGCCGAATTGAATCGGATCGAACAGGCTGGGCATTGATATTCCCTCATGCTGTTTGTGACTTCGCACAGATAGGGCGCTACAGGGCGCCATGCACCGCAACGCACCGACAACAAAAACTTCCCCAGCGCGAAGCCATGTTGCGACCGCGCTCATCGCGGCGCTGATCGCCAACACCGCGCTCGCCACCGGCCCGCTGTTCGTGCGGATGGCGGATGTGGGACCCGTGTCCGCCGCGTTCTGGCGGCTGATCATCGCCACACCGATCCTGTTCGCCGCCGCCACCGCGATGGGGGAGAAGCCGATTGCCGCGGGACGCGGGCGGTGGTGGATTCTCGCCATCGCCGGCGTGGTTTTCGCGCTGGACCTCGCCAGCTGGCACATCGGCATCGTCCGCACGACGCTGGCCAACTCCACCCTGTTCGGCAATTCCGCATCGCTGATCTTCCCGATCTACGGCTTCGTCGTCGCGCGCGCCTGGCCGAGCAAGATGCAGGGCGCGGCGCTGCTGCTGGCGGCGGTCGGCGGCGCGCTGCTGCTCGGGCGTTCGGCCGAGCTCTCGTCGCGGCATCTGGCGGGCGACCTGTTCTGTCTCGCCGCGGGCGTGTTCTACGCGGTCTATTTCGCGCTGATGGCGCGAGTGCGCGTGTCGCTCGGCCCCGTGCCGGCACTGGCCCTGTCCTCGCTCGCCACGATCCCGCCGCTGCTGGTGATCGCGCTGGCGATGGGCGAGCAGATCGTGCCGCACCTCTGGTGGCCGCTGCTCGCGCTCGCCATCGTCAGCCAGCTGATCGGGCAGGGGTGCATGATCTACGCGCTCGGCCATCTGTCGCCGCTGGTGATCGGCATCGCGCTGCTGGTGCAGCCGGCGGTGGGCGCCGCCCTCGGCTGGTTCATCTTCGACGAGCGGCTGGCTGCGGCCGATCTGTTCGGGGCGGCGCTGGTCGCCGCGGCGCTGGTGCTGGTCCGCCAGGGCGCGGTACGGCCGAAGGGGTAGACGCCAGCGGTTGCCCGGCCGCGGCTTCGCGCCTAGATCAGGCGCATGGATCTCGCCGACGCCACCCTCGATGAACTGCGCGCGGCGCTCGCCCCGTCGCTTGCCGCCAACGCCGCCTTCGACGGCTGGAACGCGCGCGCGCTCGACGCCACCGCCGACGGCATGGGGGTCGACCGCGACGTGGCGCGGCTCGCCTTCTCGGACGGTCCGCTGGCGATGATCGACGCCTGGTTCGCACATATCGACCGTGCGATGCTGGACGAGCTTTCGCTCGAGACGCTGGCGGGGATGAAGATCCGCGCGCGCATCACAGCGCTGGTCGGGGCGCGGCTGGCGCTGCTGGCGCCGTATCGCGACGCGTTGCGCCGGGCGCTGGCGATCCTCGCCATGCCGCAGAATCTGGGCCGGGCGAGCAAGCTCGGCTGGCGCGCGGCGGATGCGATGTGGCGCGCGGCGGGCGACACCACGACCGATTACAACCATTATACCAAGCGGATGACGCTCGGCAGCGTCTATGCCGCGACCATCGCCGTGTTCGTGCAGGACGAGAGCGAGGACTGGGCGGATACCCGCGCCTTTCTCGGCCGCCGGATCGAGGGCATCATGCGGTTCGAAAAGGCCAAGGC